>NZ_JBHVHF010000541.1:0-2665 GCF_042800315.1 Streptomyces sp. NPDC057638 | reverse complement strand
CTCCATGCCCGAGCCCTCCCGCGCCGCCGCCCTGGTGTGCGCGGTGCATCTGGTGTTCTGGTGTCGCGGGCGCCGGGAGGCGTCAGATCACATGCACCTCGGGTACGTAACCGATCCACCGGCCACCGGACCGCTGGAACGCCTCCTCCTTCGCGAGGATCTCCTCCTTGTGGTTCCAGGCGAAGAGCACCGCGTAGTCGGGGTAACCGTCGGCGAAGACGGACGGCGGCACGACGGGGATATGGCTGCCCGGCGTCACCCGCCCCTGCTTGGCCGGGGTGGTGTCACTGACGTACGAGATCAGCTCGGAGTCGATCCCGCAGAAGTTCAGCACCGTGGCGCTCTTGGCGGTGGCGCCGTAACCGGCCACCGTCTTGCCCGCGGCCTTCAGCTCGCGCAACAGGGCCACCAGATCGTCGCGGATCTTCAGCACCGTGCGGGCGAAGCCCTCCAGGGTCTCCCGCTCGGTGAGCCGCGTGGCCTCCTCCTCGGCGAGCAGCTCCGCCACGGCCGCCGTGGGCTGCCGGGCGCCCGCCCGCGCCAGGGTGTAGCGGACCTCCCCGCCGTGCACGGGGAGGCGCTCCACGTCGACGAGCTCAAGACCGTACCGGGCCGCCATCTCCTGTACCGACCGTGCGGTGAAGAAGTAGAAGTGCTCGTCGTAGATCTGGTCGAAGGACGTCTTGCGGACGATGTCGCCGAAGTACGGGTCCTCGAAGACGAACACCCCGTTGGGCGCCAGCAGGGTCGCCACGCCCCGCAGCACCGAGGCCATATAGGGGATGTGGCAGAGCGTGTTCGCGGCGAAGATGACGTCGGCCTGGCCGTCGTCGGTGAGGATCCCGGCCGCCGTGGACTCCTCGAAGAAGTCCTTCCGCACCCGGACCCCATGGGTCGCGGCCACATCCGCGACACCACCGGAGGGCTCCACACCCAGGTGCCGGATGCCCGCCCGCGCGATGGTGGAGAGCATGACCCCGTCATTGCAGCCGAGTTCGACGATGAAGGGGTCAGGACCGGTCAGTTCGGTGTCGATGAACCGCTGGGCCGTGGCGGTGAAGTGTTCACGCATCCAGCTCGAACCCGAGGAGTGGTACGGGTAGTCCTCGTGGAACATGGATTCCCGGGGCATCTCCTCCAGCAGCTGCACCATCGTGCAGGAGGAGCAGCTTCCGACCGCCAGCCGGAAGAACGGCTCGGGCGAGCTGTCCGAAGGGGAGGCGAATCGGTCCGAGAGCGGCTGCTTGCCGAAGTCTATGAATTCGGTGACCACTCCGTCGCAAATGCGGCACACGGATGTTTCCTGCATATACGGCTCCTCGCTGAAAGGGTCGGTACCCATGGCCTCTTCGTCATGAACAAGGGCCCGTCGACGCGTTCTTGAGGGTACGTGAGCGCAGGAGTCACAGGTATGGGGAAAGAACTACGTCAGCGGGAATCGGAGTGCGGAAGCGGCGGCTTCGTCGACTCTCTCGATGATCCAGCCGCTCAGATCGCTCTCGGCCCGCTCGGCCGCCCGCTCCCAGCGTTCGTACTGCTCGGCCGAGGGGGTGACCTCCAAGGCGTCCGCCAGCTGGTCCGCTCCGGCCTCCTGGCCTGGGGTCTCCTCGCCCCCGGCCGCCTCGCCCCGGCGCGCGGTACGCAACTGGCGCCGTAGCTCGTTGCGGGACCAGCCCTCCCGTTCCGCCCGCTCCAGCCAGAGGTCCTGCTCGGCGGCGGACAGGGCGGCGACCTCCGCGTGGTGCTGGAGGCTGAGCCCGTACCGCCGGCGGGACGCCGGGAACTTCCGGGCGATCCAGGCGTAGTTGCGCAGCGTCTGGTAGTCGAGCGAGGTTCCGTCAATCGCTTCGCGATAGCGGTGGGGGTACTTGTCCTGGCCGTATATCAGCCAGTCGCCGAGCCACCACGCTGAGGAGTCGGCAATGACGAAGATTTGCTCGCCGATGGCCTTCCAGTTGTCGAGCGGCAGGTTTTCCGGAAGGGAAAGGGAGGAGCGGCGTGTCTGTGCTCTGCGGTCCAGAGGTAATTTTCCAGGTGCGGGCGTGGTGCCGGGCCGGGACCCGTCCGTTTGGTGCATGGACTGCCTCCAACGCCTTGATGACGCAGCGTAGTTGTTTTCTAAAGCGATCGTAAACGGATGACCATCAATCTCTAAGTGATGAACTGGCTTCCCGGCGAATCACGGGACACGGCGGGTCCGGGGCGGTAGCGGGTCGGGACCCGCCCGCCGGGCGGGTCCGCCGGGCGCGCGGCGGCGGAGGCGGAGGCGCGGCGCCGGGGGTGCGGAAGGGTGTCGCGCACACGGGTGGGCGGGGGAGGCGTGCGGAAGGGGTGTCGCGCACGCGGGGCGCCATCGGCGGGAGCCGTGGGCTCCGCTGGCCGTGGTGGCCGTGGTGGCCGTGGTGGCCGTGGTGTCTGCGGTGGCCGGCGCCCGTCACCGAGCTCGCGGCGGGCGGGCGCCTCCCCTGTCCGCGTACCGGTCGTGTGGCGCTGAGGGGTGGAGCCCCCGAGCGCCGCCGTCAGGGTCGCGGTCGTCGCGCCGTGCCACGTGTCACCCCGGCGAGGGGCCGGTGTGGGGCCGCTCCGCCGGGTGCGGGGGAGAGGGAAGGCGTCCTGGCAGGGGTGGGGCCCGGTGCAGGGCCCGTATGGGTCGACAGGGGCGCCC
>NZ_JBHVHF010000540.1:0-2668 GCF_042800315.1 Streptomyces sp. NPDC057638 | reverse complement strand
GCCCCTGACCGCCGTCGTCCACACCGCCGGACTCACCCAGGACGAGATCCCCGTCGCCGACCTCACCCCCGCCGACCTCGCCACGGTCATCCGGGCCAAGGCCGACGGCGCCCGTCATCTGGACGAGCTGACCCGGGGCGCCGAACTGGACGCGTTCGTCCTCTTCTCCTCCGGCGCCGGGACCTGGGGCGACCGCGGCAAGGGCGGCTACGCCGCCGCCAACGCCCATCTCGACGCCCTCGCCCACCAGCGCCGCGCCCGGGGCGAGACGGCCACCGCCATCGCCTGGGGCGCCTGGGACGGCGGCGGCATGGTCGAGGGCGAGGTGGCCGACCTCCTCACCCGGCGCGGGGTCCGGCTGATGCGGCCCGAACTCGCCGTCGAGGCCCTCGCGCTCGCCGTCGGCCGCCAGGACACCGCCGTCGCCGTCGCCGCCTTCGACCTCGACCGCTTCCTGCCCCTCTACACCATGGACCGGCCCCGGCGGCTCGTCGCCGACCTCGTCGCGGCCCGCGAGGCCGGACCCGTGACCACGGCGCCCCAGGAGACGGGTCTCGCCGCCCGCCTCACCGGCCTGCCCGCCGCCGAACAGGAGACCCTCCTGACCGACCTGGTACGGAAGGAAGCCGCCGCCGTCCTCAAGGCGGGCCGCCCCGAGGACATCCAGCCGCGCCGCCCCTTCAAGGAGGTCGGCTTCGACTCGCTGACCGCCCTGGAGTTCCGCAACCGCCTCAACGCGGCCACCGGACTGCGGCTCCCCCCGACCACCGTCTTCGACCATCCCAACCCGGCCGTGCTCGCCCGCCATCTGCGGGACCTGCTGGCCGGAACCACCGCCACCGCGCTGGATGAACTCGCCCGGCTGGAGAGCGCCCTGACGGCGTCCGCCACCCCGGACGAGCGCACCCGCCAGGAGGTCACCGACCGGCTGCGCGCCCTGCTGCGCCGGATGGAGCCGACCACCGCGGACCCCGCCACCGACCCCGCCACGGACGCGGACGGCGACGACCTCGCGGCGGCGAGCAATGACGAGATCTTCGAGCTGATCGACCGGGAGTTGGGCATCTGATGAGCGTCGGCGCGAACGAGCAGCGGCTCCGCGACTATCTGAACCGGGTCACGGCGGACCTGCGGTCGACCCGCAAGCGCCTGCGGGACCTGGAGGACCGGCGGCACGAGCCCATCGCCATCGTCGCGATGAGCTGCCGCTACCCCGGCGGGGCCCGCACACCCGAGGAGTTCTGGGAACTGATCGCCTCCGGCGCCGACCTCGTCGGCGACTTCCCCGCCGACCGCGGCTGGGACCTGGAGCGGCTCTACCACCCCGACCCCGACCACCCCGGCACCAGCTACACCCGCCAGGGCGCCTTCCTGCGCGACGCCGCCGAGTTCGACCCCGGCTTCTTCGGGATCAGCCCGCGTGAGGCCATCGCCATGGACCCGCAGCAGCGGCTGCTGCTGGAGACCTCCTGGGAGGTCTTCGAGCGCGCCGGACTCGATGTCGAACGCCTGCGGGGCGAGCGCGCCGGGGTCTTCGTCGGCGCCAGCAACCAGGGGTACGGCTCCCGGGTCCGCACGGTGCCCGAAGGCGTGGAGGGCCATCTCCTCACCGGGGACTCCGGCGCCGTCCTCTCCGGCCGGATCGCCTACACCCTGGGCCTGGAGGGGCCCGCCGTCACCGTCGACACCATGTGCTCCTCCTCCCTCGTCGCACTGCACCTCGCCGTGCAGGCGCTGCGCGCCGACGAGTGCTCCCTCGCGCTCGCCGCCGGGGCCACCGTCATGGGCAGCACCCGTAACTTCACCGAGTTCAGCCGCCAGTCGGGGCTCGCCGTCGACGGCCGCTGCAAGGCGTTCTCCGAGGACGCCGACGGCACCGGCTGGGGCGAGGGCGTCGGTGTCCTGCTGCTGGAGCGGCTCTCGGACGCCCGCCGCCACGGGCGCCGGGTGCTCGCGGTGATCCGGGGCACGGCCACCAACCAGGACGGCGCCTCCAACGGTCTGACCGCGCCCAACGGCCCGTCCCAGCAGCGCGTCATCCGCCAGGCCCTCGCCGACGCGAGCCTGTCCACCAGCGATGTGGACGCCGTCGAGGCGCATGGCACGGGCACCTCGCTCGGCGACCCGATCGAGGCCCAGGCGCTCCTCGCCACCTACGGCCAGGGCCGGGGCGAGGGCGACCCCCTGTGGCTCGGCTCCGTGAAGACCAACATCGGTCATACGCAGGCCGCCTCCGGCATCGCCGGGGTGATCAAGATGGTGCTGGCGATGCGGCACGGTGTGCTGCCGAAGACGCTGCACGTCGGGACGCCGTCCACGCATGTGGACTGGTCGGCCGGTGCGGTGGAGCTGCTGGCGCGGCAGCGGGAGTGGCCGTCGTCGGCGGACCGGCCGCGCCGGGCGGGCGTCTCGTCGTTCGGCGGCAGCGGCACCAACGCCCATGTGGTGCTGGAGGAGGCCCCGGCCGCTGCGGCGGAGCCGGAGACACCTGCCACCACGACCCTGGTTCCGTGGCTGCTGTCGGGTCGGAGTGCGGCGGCGCTGCGGGGTCAGGCCGCCGCGCTGGGTGCGGTGGGTGAGGCTGACGCGGGCGCGGTCGGCTGGTCGCTGCTGTCGTCGCGCGGGCGGTTCGAGCACCGCGCGGTGGTCCTCGGTGCCTACGCTGACG
>NZ_JBHVHF010000539.1:0-2720 GCF_042800315.1 Streptomyces sp. NPDC057638 | reverse complement strand
CGCCACCCCCAAAACCCATATTTTTGTCGGGGGGGGGGGCCCCCCCCCGCGGGGGTGGGGGGGGGGGGGGGGGGGGGGGGGGGGGCGGGGGGGGCGTGCGGTCGGCGGCCGGTCCCGCCTCCCGGGCGGCGGCCCGGCCCGGGTCACGGGCGGGCCCGGCCGGGCCGGGATGGCGGATGGATCCGCCGGCGGCGGCGCGGATCCAGCATTCGACAGGACGGACAGTCCGGTGGACAGGGCCACGAACAGTCCGGTGGACAGGGGCGCGGCCGGTCCGGCGGATGGGGGCGCGGCCGGTCGGGTCCCGCGCTCGTCCGTCGCGGCTGGCGGGCAGGACGGTCCGGCGAGGGGGTGACCTCGGTGCCGGGGGGGCTGGAGCGCGGTGGGTCTCAGGGCGGGGCGGGGGCTCGGGCCGGGTGGCGCGTTCGGGAGCCGTGCGACGGGCTCAGGACGGGAGAGGACGCCTCAACGTCCGGGCCAGGGGCTGGCTTTCGGGTGCGGGGCGGCCATCCATGCGGCGGGTCCGGGGGGCAGCTCCGGACATCGAGGGCGGGGTCCACACGGCGGGTCCGGGGGGGAGGTCCGGACGGGAGGTCATGGGGTGGGTCCGGGGGGCAGGTCCGGACGGGGGCGGGCACCGGAGCCGGAGGCGGCGCGCTCCGTACGGCCGGATCCGGACGGCGGCGGTCGCGGACGGTACGGCGGGTCCCGGCTCCCGGGTGTCAGCTCCCCCAGGTGAGGTCACGGCCCTGGCCGGGCGAGACGCCCTCGGCACAGGGGGCATGAGCGGCGGATCCCCGGAACGTGTGTGCCCGCGCGGCCGTCCACGGCCCACGGGGTTCCTGGAGTCCGCCCCGGGGTCTTCCCTGGGATCTCGTGTACGGGGAGGTGGACCAGCGCATGGTGGAGCTCCTGTTCACGGTGGTTGGTCGAACCGTGCACATGGTGCTCAGTGACCGTGGAGCGAGGGAAGCGAATGCTGTTGCCGCATCCGGCCCTGTCCCAATCAGGCCATGGTGGCCGGGTCCTCCCCCAGCTCCGGCCGGCAGGGCAGGGCGAGCACCACCTCACACCGAATCAGCCGAACGCCCCGCAGCGCTGGGACGATGCGCAGGGCACGACGGCAGAGCGTGGCCACCCTCGCCTCGGCCGACTCAACAGTTTCAGCCATCACGAAGACACCAAGGACCGGCCCGGCCGGGCCGTCCGGGTGGCACGCGATGTGCTGGACGCCCCGGCCCCTCAGCGCGGAGGCCCGTACCAGGCCCAACGCCTCCCGGGGCAGCTCCGCCCCGGTACCGGTCGCCAAGTGGGCATGAACGAGGTACATGTCGGATCCTGGTGGTAGGCACGGATTTGGGGGTCCCTCGGTTCGGGTGCGGCGCTTTGGCCGAAGGCGCCGTTTCCCTGGGGCTTTGTGTGCGGCACAATCGCTTCCGGTCACGGTCACGTCAGAACAGGGAACCGATGCTGAAGGCACTGGGGCTGGACGTTGTCTCCGAGCGGGTGTATCGAGCCATGTTGACCAACCCCGATGAGGATGTGTCCCGGCTCGCGGCCCGGCTATGTCTGTCGCCCACCGCGATGAGTCAGGCGCTCGACCGGCTCAGCGAACTCTCCTTGGTCTATCCCGCCGCCCGTGAGTCGGAGGTCCCCCGGGCGCTCGGTCCCGAGCGGGCCATGGGGATCCTGCTGGCCCGCCAGGAGGCCGCACTGGCCGCCCAGCGGGAACGTACGGAGTCGGCGCGCGCCGCCGCCGCGCGCATGCTCGCCGAGTACGCTGCCGCGGATCCGCACGGCACAAACGACCTCATGGAACGTCTCCACGGGATCGACACGATTCGTCACCGCCTGGCCCAACTCGGTGACAGCGCGCAGCGATCCGTCATGACCTTCGCCCCCGGTGGCGGCCACAGCGAGGAGGACCTCCGCGCCAGCCGTGGCCCCAACGAGGCCATGCTCGCACGCGGGGTGCGGTTACGGACCGTCTACCTGGACAGCGTCCGAAATCATGCCCCGACCCTGGACCACGTCCACTGGCTCAACCAGTGCGGGGCCCGGGTGCGCACGGCACCCTCGCTGCCGCTGCGCATGATCATCGTCGACCGTGAGACCGCCGTCCTGCCGATCGATGTGAGCGACGCCCGGGACGCCGCGCTGGTGCTCCGGGGCGACAGTCTGATGGTGGCGCTCTGCGCCCTGTTCGAGCAGACATGGGCCAGCGCACAGCCCGTCGGCGAGCCCCCACGGCCCTCCGACGAGAGCGAACTGACCCGCCGGGAACGCGAGGTCCTGCGACTGCTGGCCGAGGGCCACACCGACGAGTCCGTGGCCAAGCGCCTCGGCATCTCCTCCCGCAGCGCCCGCCGTATCGTGGCCACCCTGCTGCGCCGGCTCGACGCGCGTAGCCGGTTCGAGGCGGGTATTCGCGCGGTGATGGCCGGGTGGCTTCCGGACGGCTCGATAACGCCCCTGCGACCCCCCGCCCCGGGCGACCCCCGGAGCACCTGACCGCCCCGCGCCCGCCGCGCCGTCCCGCGTCGCTACGGAGGTCCCGCCCCGGCCCTATGACGGTCCAGCGGCGCGGGACCGCCACAGGGCCGGGTACGGAGGTACGGAGGCGGGCTCAGCGCGGCGACAGCGCGGCCGCCCAGGACAGTTCGCCCTCCGGCCCGTCCGGGCGGAGACAGGTACGCGGGGCCAGTGCGGTCCCGGTCGCC
>NZ_JBHVHF010000538.1:0-2771 GCF_042800315.1 Streptomyces sp. NPDC057638 | reverse complement strand
CCCCTGGAGGTACGGGAACGGGGGCTCGTCCGTTCGGCCCGGCGGGCGCGGGCCGGAGCGGCTCAGACCTCGTACACCCGGCCCGGGGCGGCGATCTCCGCCGGGCCCCGGTAGACGGCGCGGGCGTCGGCGAGATTGCGCTCGCCGTCCGTCCACGGCGGGATGTGGGTGAGCACCAGGCGCCGCACCCCGGCGCGCTCGGCCTGCTCACCCGCCTCACGGCCGTTGAGATGGAGGTCGGGAATGGCCTCCTTGCCATGGACGAAGGACGCCTCGCAGAGGAAGAGGTCGGCCCCGTCGGCGAGCTTGTGCAGGTTCTCGCAGACCCCGGTGTCCCCGGAGTACGTCAGCGTCCGGCCCCCGTGCTCCAGCCGGAAGCCGTACGCCTCGACAGGGTGGGCCACCCGGTCGGTGCGGACCGAGAAGGGGCCGATCTCGAAGCTGCCGGGCTTGAGGGTGTGGAAGTCGAAGACGGACCGCATCGCGGTCGGCGACGGGGTGTCGGCGTACGCCGTCGTCAGTCGCTCCTCGGTCCCCTCCGGGCCATAGACCGGCAGCGCGGCCAGCGGGCCGCCGTCATGGCGGTAGTAGCGGGCGACGAAATAGCCGCACATGTCGATGCAGTGGTCGGCGTGGAGATGGCTCAGGACGATGGCGTCGAGGTCATAGAGACCGATATGTCGCTGGAGCTCGCCAAGGGCGCCATTGCCCATGTCGAGGAGCAGCCGGAAGCCGTCGGCCTCGACGAGGTAGCTCGAACAGGCCGATTCCACGGACGGGAACGACCCCGAGCAGCCGACGACGGTGAGCTTCATGGAGCGCGAACCTCCGTGGACGGGGAGGGGGCTGAGGGCAGATCGTGCGGTCCGTTGAGCGTAAAGCGCAAAAGTGGTGGCCGCTCCCGCGAGGCCGGGGGGTGTGGGCGAACTCACCTGCGCTGTCACTGATTCGGAGGGGCGCGAAAACGGCGGAGGCGGGGAGCGCGCGCTCCCCGCCTCACACCCCCGGGGCCGTCACCCCCCGGGTCTTCGGCGAGGCCGTGTCTGATCCCTCAGACAGGCCCTGGACCCGGCGCGAGCCCCCGCCGGGTCCACCGCTCGACGCTCCGGCCGGGCGCGCCCGGTTCCGGTGGCCCCGGTCCCGTGGTCGCGCCGCCGCGTGCGGCCCGCCTCGGCCCGTCCCCGCGCCGGGCCCGGTCACCTCACGCCCAGAGCTGCCCCTGGAGCGTCTCGATCGCCGCCTCGGTCGTCGGGGCGGTGTAGACCCCGGTGGAGAGGTACTTCCAGCCGCCGTCGGCGACCACGAAGGCGATGTCGGCCGGCTCGCCCGCCGCCACCGCCTTGCGGCCGACGCCGATCGCGGCGTGCAGCGCCGCTCCCGTGGAGACCCCGGCGAAGATGCCCTCCTGCTGGAGCAGCTCCCGGGTACGGCGCACGGCGTCCGCCGAGCCGACCGAGAAGCGGGTGGTCAGCACGGAGGCGTCGTACAGCTCGGGGACGAAGCCCTCGTCCAGGTTGCGCAGCCCGTAGACCAGGTCGTCATAGCGCGGCTCGGCGGCCACGATCCGTACGCCCGGGA
This sequence comes from Streptomyces sp. NPDC057638, assembly GCF_042800315.1. NCBI lineage: Bacteria > Bacillati > Actinomycetota > Actinomycetes > Kitasatosporales > Streptomycetaceae > Streptomyces > Streptomyces sp. NPDC057638. The sequence goes on along the minus strand of NZ_JBHVHF010000538.1, from coordinate 1,193 downwards.
CATGTTCGCGCAAGTACCGGCCGACGCCCATCAGGGTGCCGGTGGTGCCGAGACCGGCGACGAAGTGGGTGATCGACGGCAGGTCGGCCAGGATCTCCGGGCCGGTGGTGGCGTAGTGCGCGCCCGCGTTGTCCGGGTTGCCGTACTGGTAGAGCATCACCCAGTCCGGGTGCTCGGCCGCCAGCTCCTTGGCGACCCGCACGGCGGTGTTGGAGCCGCCCGCCGCGGGCGAGGGGATGATCTCCGCGCCCCACATGGCGAGCAGCTGGCGGCGCTCCTCGCTGGTGTTCTCCGGCATCACACAGACCATGCGGTAGCCCTTGAGCTTGGCCGCCATCGCCAGCGAGATCCCGGTGTTGCCGGAGGTGGGCTCCAGGATGGTGGCGCCCGGGGTCAGCCTGCCGTCCTTCTCGGCCTGCTCGATCATATGGAGCGCGGGGCGGTCCTTGACCGAGCCGGTCGGGTTGCGGTCCTCCAGCTTCGCCCAGATCCGGACCTCGTCCGAGGGCGAGAGCCGGGGGAGCAGCACCAGCGGGGTGTTCCCGACGGCGGCCAGTGGGGAGTCGTACCTCATCAGAGGCTTCCGCCCGCGACCGCGGGGAGGATGGTGACGCTGTCGCCGTCGGCGAGTTCGGTGTCGATGCCCTGGAGGAAGCGGACGTCCTCGTCGTTGAGGTAGACGTTGACGAAGCGGCGCAGCTCCCCGCCGTCCACGATGCGCTCACGGATGCCCGCGTGACGGGAGTCCAGGTCGGTGAAGAGGTCGGCGAGCGTGGTGCCGCTGCCCTCGACCTGCTTGGCGCCGTCGGTGTAGGTGCGGAGGATGGTCGGGATGCGGACCTCGATGGCCATGGTGAGGACTCCAGTCAGGGTGCGTGGGCTTTCTCAAGCCGGGCTGGTGGGCCACGGCGGTGGGCCGCGGCCTCCCACGACGGGCGCGCGGGGCGGGAGCGTCGCGCGGGGTGGTTACGTCGGGGGCCGAACGCTTCAGGGACAGATCGCGCTGGCGAGACGGCACAGGTCGACATGGAGCCGCGCCACGAGCAGCACGGAGCCGCGGGGCGTCTTCTCGCTCATGCCAGGGTCAACCATGCGGTCATCGTATCGATTCCCGGTCATGATTCCGGAAGACGATCTCGCATGCTGGATGTAACTGGCCCACATCCCGAGACGACGGCACCGCGACCGGACCC
>NZ_JBHVHF010000537.1:0-2788 GCF_042800315.1 Streptomyces sp. NPDC057638 | reverse complement strand
GAGGAAGTCCTCCGCGCGCTGGTGCAGATACGGGGCGAGGAGCGCGCCCCCGTCCGGTGCGCCCCCGGGTCCGGGTACGTCCGTGGCGACCGCCGGAACGTTCGCTCGTGGGTCCGTCAGACCTCCTGACGTGGCGACGGGTGGGGAGCCCGGCAGGGCGGCGGACGGGGAGCCGGGCGGGGGTTCCGGCGGCGCCCCCGGCGGCGTGGCTGTCGGCATGGCCGCCGGGGTGACCGTCGGGGGAACACAGGATGGTTCAGGGCTTGGCACGCCTGCGCCTCCGGGCGTCGATGAGCATCTCCTGGACGTTTCTCAGCGGTTGTCCGTCCGGGTCGGTCGCGTGCCGCGTCCAGCCGCCGTCGGGGCCGAGGTGCCAGGAGGAGGTGGTGTCGGACATTCCGGTCTCCAGCAGCCGGATCAGGGAGGCCCGGTGGGCCGGGTCCGTGACGCGGACCAGTGCCTCGATCCGGCGGTCGAGGTTGCGGTGCATCATGTCGGCGCTGCCGAACCAGACCTCCGGCTCACCGCCGTTGCCGAAGGCGAAGACCCGCGAGTGCTCCAGGAAGCGTCCCAGCACCGAGCGGACCCGGATGTTCTCCGAGAGCCCGGGGACCCCGGGCCGCACCGCGCAGATGCCCCGGACCCAGATGTCCACCGGTACGCCCGCCATCGCCGCCCGGTAGCAGGCGTCGATGATCGCCTCGTCGACCAGCGAGTTGACCTTGATACGGACATACGCGGGGCGGCCCGCCTTGTGGTGCGCGGCCTCCTTGTTGATCCGCGAGACCAGCCCGTCGCGGAGCGACTTGGGGGCGACCAGCAGCCGCCGGTAGGTCTCGCGCCGGGAGTAGCCGGAGAGCCGGTTGAAGAGGTCGGAGAGGTCGGCGCCGACCTGCGGGTCGGCGGTGAGCAGCCCGAGGTCCTCGTACAGCCGCGCGGTCTTGGGGTGGTAGTTGCCGGTGCCGACATGGGAGTAGCGGCGCAGGACCTCGCCCTCCTGGCGCACCACCAGGGAGAGCTTGCAGTGGGTCTTCAGGCCGACCAGCCCGTACACGACGTGGCAGCCCGACTCCTCCAGCTTCCGGGCCCACTTGATGTTGGCCTGCTCGTCGAAGCGGGCCTTGATCTCGACGAGGACGAGGACCTGCTTGCCGGACTCGGCGGCGTCGATCAGCGCGTCGACTATCGGGGAGTCGCCGGAGGTCCGGTACAGCGTCTGCTTGATCGCGAGGACGTCGGGATCGGCCGCCGCCTGCTCCAGGAACGCCTGTACGGAGGTGGAGAAGCTGTCGTACGGGTGGTGCAGCAGCACATCCCGCTCGCGCAGCGCCATGAAGATGTCGGGCGCCGAGGCGGACTCCACCTCCGCGAGGTCCCGGTGGGTGCCCGCGATGAACTTGGGGTACTTCAGCTCCGGCCGGTCCTGCCCGGCGATGCCGAAGAGGCCGGTGAGGTCGAGCGGCCCGGGCAGCGGATAGACCTCGGAGTCGGTGATCTTCAGCTCGCGGACCAGCAGATCGAGGACGTACGGGTCGATGGACTCCTCGACCTCCAGCCGCACCGGCGGTCCGAAGCGCCGCCGCATCAGCTCCTTCTCCAGCGCCTGGAGCAGGTTCTCGGCGTCGTCCTCCTCCACCTCCAGGTCCTCGTTGCGCGTCACCCGGAACATGTGGTGCGCCAGCACCTCCATCCCCGGGAACAACTCCTCCAGATGGGCCGCGATGACGTCTTCGAGCGGCACATAGCGCTGTGGCGACGCCTCCAGGAAGCGCGAGAGCAGCGGCGGCACCTTCACCCGGGCGAAGTGGCGGTGGCCGCTGACGGGGTTGCGGACGACGACGGCCAGATTGAGCGAGAGCCCGGAGATATACGGGAACGGGTGGGCCGGGTCGACGGCCAGCGGTGTCAGCACCGGGAAGATCTGCTGCCGGAAGAGGGTGAACAGGCGGGCCTGCTCCTTCTCCGTCAGGTCCGGCCAGCGGATGAGATGGATCCCCTCGTCGGCGAGGGCGGGCGACACGTCCTGCTGGAAGGTGGCGGCATGCCGGGCCATGAGCTCACGCGAGCGGGTCCAGATCAGGTCGAGGACCTCGCGGGGCTGGAGCCCGGAGGCGGACCGGGTGGCCACTCCGGTGGCGATACGCCGCTTGAGTCCGGCGACGCGGACCATGAAGAACTCGTCGAGGTTCGAGGCGAAGATCGCCAGGAAGTTGGCGCGCTCCAGGAGCGGGGTCGCCGGGTCCTCGGCCAGTTCCAGCACCCGCTCGTTGAACGCGAGCCAACTGCGTTCCCTGTCCAGAAAACGCCCCTCGGGCAGCTCCGAGCCGGAGCCGCGCCCTTCCTCTCCATACGGACGGAGGTCCACGTCCAGATCGGGTTCCAGATCGGCGGCGGTGGCTGCGGCGCTAGGGGGCCGGTGCCCGGCTATCGAACCGATGGACGGCTGGGGGTGCTGGACCGATGCCTCGGCGGGCTGCTGACTCATGAACCCATTCTTCCGCGTCATGGGCGCCTGGGGCGCGCCGGAGCGGTCCGGGGCGGGGCGGTTTCTCCCGTTGCTCGACGGGGACGCGGGCGCGGAGTCGGCGGGCGGCATTGGGTGAGGGTCGCAAAGCCGTCTGAATGGCCGGTAACGACGACATGACGTAGGGGAAGCGGATGGGGGAGCGCCCGGGGTACGGGCCATCCGAGTGGCGCGATCGAGTCGGTCACCGTCCGTTTCTGCGGGGTCGGATTCGTGACCTTCGGTGACGAGTACGGGTGCGTGGGCCGCGCCCCGGCGAGGGGC
>NZ_JBHVHF010000536.1:0-2841 GCF_042800315.1 Streptomyces sp. NPDC057638 | reverse complement strand
ACCCGGGGCCGCTCGTCCCCTGCGTCCCGGAAGCCCCATGCGCCGACTCCCGCTCTGGCTGGCCACGCTCGTCGTGCTGGCCCTCGTCACCGCCTCGCTCTTCATCGGCGGATACGACATCGACCCGGCCGCTCTGATCAGCGACCCCGACGCCCGGAACATGTTCTTCATCTCCCGGGTGCCGCGTACCCTCGCGCTGATCCTCGCCGCCGCCGCGATGGCCGTCTCCGGTGTGATCATGCAGATGCTCGTCCAGAACCGCTTCGTCGAGCCCACCACCACGGGCACCAGCGAGTGGGCCGCCCTGGGCGTACTGCTGCTCACCCTCCTCGTACCGGCCGCGTCCCCGATGGTGAAGATGGGCGCCGCCAGCGCCTTCGCGTTCGCCGGGGCGCTGATCTTCCTCATGGTCCTCAACCGGATCGCCCTCAAGTCCCAGGTCATCGTGCCCATCGTGGGCATCATGCTCGGTGCCCTGGTCAGCGCGGTGACGCTGTATATCGCCGCGTCGACCAATCTGCTCCAGATGCTCGCCACCTGGCGCTCGGGCGGCTTCAGCTCCGTGGTGCGCGGCCACTACGAGCCGCTGTGGGTGGTGGGGGCCATCGTCATCGGGCTCTATCTGGCGGCCGACCGCTTCACCATCGCCGGGCTCGGCCGGGACACGGCCACCAGCCTGGGGCTGCCCTACCGGCGCATCATGTTCATCGGCCTGACCATGGTCGCGCTGGCCACGGGCGTCACCACCGTCGTCGTCGGCTTCATCCCCTTCCTGGGACTGATCGTGCCGAACCTCGTCTCCATGGCGCGCGGCGACGACGTCCGCGGCAATCTGCCGTGGGTGGTGCTCAGCAGCGTGGCCCTGATGATCGCCTGTGATCTCGTCGGGCGGCTGATCGTCTTCCCGCTGGAGATCCCGGCGACGGTCGTGCTCGGCGCCGTCGGGGCGGTCGTGTTCGTCGCGATGATCCTGCGTCAGCGAGGGAAGGTCCATGTCTGAGACCCATGTGGCGGCCGCGGAAGCGTCGGCGGGCCCGGCGCCCGCGCGGGACGGCGGCCGGGGCGGACTCCCCGTCCCCGCCCGGCTCGCCCTGGTCGGCGGGCTCGCCGCCGCCGCCAGCCTCTGCTTCCTCTTCCTCTTCATCGAGGGGTCCTTCGACTTCGCCTTCGAACGTCGTCTGACACTGTTCGGGACGATGGTGGTGGTCGCGTTCACCCAGGCGGTGGGTACCGTGGTGTTCCAGAGCATCACCCACAACCGGATCCTCACCCCGTCGATCATGGGGTTCGACGCGGTCTACATCCTGATGCAGACCCTCATGGTGGCCCTGTTCGGCGGCGGAGTGCTCGCCGTCACGGACGGCATGCCCAAGCTCGTCACCCAGACGCTGCTGATGGTCGGCTTCACCATGCTGCTGTTCGGCTGGCTCTTCTCCGGCCGCAGCGGCAGCCTCCATGTCCTGCTGCTGGTCGGTGTCGTGCTCGGCCTCGCCTTCCGCAGCCTGTCGGACTTCCTCCAGCGGCTGCTCTCACCCGCCGAGTACGACGTCCTGTCCGCGCGGCTCTTCGGCAGGCTCAGCAGCGCCGAGGCGGCCTATCTCCCGCTCGCGGGCACCGTGTGCCTGGTCGTCGGCGTCATCGTCTGGCGCCGCCGCCACCGGCTCGACGCACTGCTCCTCGGGCGGGACGCCGCCACCAACCTCGGCATCTCCTACAAGCGCGAGCTGTCGGTCCTGCTGCTGCTCATCTCCCTGCTGATCGCGATGTCGACCGCGCTCGCGGGCCCCATGACCTTCTTCGGGTTCGTGACCGCGATGCTCGCCTACCAGATGGCGGGCACCCACCGGCACGCCGTCGTGCTGCCGATGGCGTTCCTGATCGGGCTGCTCACCCTGGCGGGCGGGCAGTTCCTCATGGAGCACGTCTTCTACGCGTCCGGCATGCTCACCGTCGTCATCGAGTTCGTCGGCGGGGCGGTCTTCCTCGTCCATCTCCTCCGGAAGGGCACCCTGTGATCGAGTTCACCGACATCCGCAAGGCGTACGGCGACCATGTCGTGCTCGGACCGGTCTCCGGCCAGATCCCGGCGGGCGGTGTCACCTCGCTGGTCGGCCCCAACGGTGCCGGGAAGTCCACCCTGCTCACCATCATCGGCCGGCTCGCCGAACCGACCTCGGGGACCGTGACCGTCGACGGGCTCGACGTCCACCGGGCCAGGTCGCAGGACGTGGCGCGGACCCTGTCGATCCTGCGCCAGGAGAACCACTTCACCGCCCGGGTGACGGTACGGGAGCTGGTCTCCTTCGGACGCTTCCCGCACAGCAGGGGACGGCTCACCCGCCAGGACATCGCCCATGTCGAGGACGCCCTGGACTTCCTCCATCTCGGGGAGCTCCAGCACCGCTATCTCGACCAGCTCTCCGGCGGCCAGCGCCAGCGCGCCTACGTGGCGATGGTGCTGGCCCAGGACACCCAGTACGTGCTCCTGGACGAGCCGCTGAACAACCTCGACATGAAGCACTCCGTACGGATGATGAGCCAGCTCCGCCGTGCCGCGGACGAACTCGGCAAGACCATCGTCCTGATCGTGCACGACATCAACTTCGCCGCCACGTACTCCGACCGGATCATCGCCCTGCGCGACGGCCGGGTGGCGGCCTCCGGCACGGTCGGGGAGATGATGCGCGCCGAGGTGCTCAGCGAGGTCTTCGACACCCCGGTCCAGGTGCACGAGGTCGACGGGAAGCGCACCGCCGTCTACTACCGCTGAGACCCGGCGGCCCGATCTCCGTGGTGAGGGCCGTGAGGCCCTCGGCACCGCCGTCCCCCGGCGCCCCACCC
>NZ_JBHVHF010000535.1:0-2914 GCF_042800315.1 Streptomyces sp. NPDC057638 | reverse complement strand
CCCGGTGGGGGAGCGGGCCCGTTTCCGTACCGTACGCGCGAAGCCTCAGCGCCGGTCGGCGCCGCCGGCCGAGGGGCGTCAGCGCGCGGACGACAGCTCGTCCGCGACCAGCTCGGCGATCTGGACCGCGTTCAGCGCCGCGCCCTTGCGGAGGTTGTCGTTGGAGACGAAGAGGGCGAGGCCGTGCTCGACCGTCTCGTCGGCGCGGATACGCCCCACGTAGGAGGCGTCCTTGCCCGCCGCCTGAAGCGGGGTCGGGATGTCGGAGAGCTCCACGCCCGGCGCGTCGGCGAGCAGCTCCCGGGCGCGCTCCACGGGGAGCGGGCGCTCGAACCGGGCGTTCACCTGGAGGGAGTGGCCCGAGAAGACGGGAACGCGGACACAGGTGCCGGAGACCTTCAGCCCGGGGATCTCCAGGATCTTGCGGGACTCGTGGCGGAGCTTCTGCTCCTCGTCGGTCTCGAAGGAGCCGTCGTCCACGACGCTGCCCGCCAGCGGCAGCACGTTGAAGGCGATCGGGCGCTGGTAGACCGCGGGCTCGGGGAAGTCCACGGCCCCGCCGTCGTGGGTCAGCTCGGCCGCGCGCTCGTAGACGCCCTTGACCTGGCCGTCCAGCTCGGCGACGCCCGCGACGCCGGAGCCGGATACGGCCTGGTAGGTGGAGGTGACCAGGGCGGCCAGACCCGCCTCGCGGTGCAGCGGCTTCAGCACCGGCATGGCGGCCATGGTGGTGCAGTTCGGGTTGGCGATGATCCCCTTGGGGCGGTCCTTGACCGCGTGCGGGTTGACCTCGGAGACCACCAGCGGGACCTCGGGGTCACGGCGCCAGGCGGAGGAGTTGTCGATCACGACGGCGCCCTGGCCCGCGACCTTCTCCGCGAGCGCGCGGGAGGTGGCGCCGCCCGCCGAGAACAGGACGATGTCCAGACCGCTGTAGTCGGCCGTCGCGGCGTCCTCGACGGTGATCTCCCGGTCCTCCCACACGATGGTGGAGCCCGCCGAGCGGGCCGAGGCGAACAGACGCAGTTCGGCGACGGGGAACTTCCGCTCGGCGAGGATGCTGCGCATGACTGTGCCGACCTGACCGGTGGCTCCGACGATTCCGACCCTCACCGATGTCTCCTTTGTGCCTGTTCTTACCCATTGACGGACCTGGGGCATCCCATCATGCGTATGTCCCCGGCCGGGTTGTCCAGTCCATTGTCCGGGTGCTGGACAGTGTGACGCCGGGCACGCGCCCGGAGCCCCGTACGGGGAGGTGAACGATTCGGCCCGGACCCGCGTCGTAGGGGAAACGCGACCAAGGGGAGGAAGCCGTGCCGAGCGACGAAGGCCCTGGCGAGGGCCTGGACGGGGACGGGAGCGGGGGCCCGGCACCCGGCCCGCCGGACCGTGGGCGGGGGGCCGGGGCCGGGACGGGCGACGGGGACCCGCTGGACGCCGCGCAGGTCTCCCGGGTACGCGCCGTCCTCGCCCTCGGCGGGGTGCCCCACGCCGACCTCGGCGACGGGGTCCAGCAGATCCGGCTGCGGCTGCTGGAGCGCCGCGCCCGCGGCCAGGAGCCCCCGCAGGACGTCGGCGCCTGGTCGGCGGTGGTCGCCTCCCGCCTCGCCGTCGACTGGCACCGCGCCCGCAGCCGCATGGAGCGCCTCGGCGCCCGGCTCACCGGGATGCGGGCCTGGCCGGTGACGAGCGATGGCGGCCCGGAGGAACGGCTGCTCGCGCTCGCCGTCGCCGACGGCCTGGACACGCTGCCGGACCTCCAGCGGCAGGTGCTGGTGCTGCGGTTCTACGCCGATCTCACCGTGCCGCGGATCGCCCGCGAACTGGGCGTCCCGGAGGGAACAGTCAAGAGCCGACTGCATGCGGCGGCCAAGGCGATGCGCGAGCGACTCCGCGTGGACGAGGTGGTGTGAGATGGCCAGCGAGACGGCGGCCGGTGACGGCGGCAGGGGCGAGGTACCGGGGATGGCGCCCCCTGAGGGCGGGGACGACGCCCTGCTGGCGGTCCTCCTCGGGGACCCGCCACCGGCGGACCCGACGGGACGGGCGGAGTACGAGAGGGCCGCCCGGGACATGGAGACCCTGCGGCGGGGGCTGCGGGCGCTGGGGGGCGCGCTGGCGGAGGAGCCGCCGGGCGAGGCGTCGGGCGAGGCCGCGTCCGGGGCGTCGGGCGAGACCTCGGAGGAGGCCGTGGGAGTGATCCTGGGCGCGGCCCGGGAGGAGCCCCCCGCCCCGGTCGGCAACCGGCCCGAACCCGCCACGGCACCCCCGGCCCGCCGCCGCCACCTGCTCCGGTTCGTCCTCGCCGCCTGTGCCGCCGGGGCCATCGGGCTCGGCGGCTTCGCCGCCGTCCAGCGTGAGGTGAGTATGGAGGCGCAGAGCGTCCGGGAAGGCGGCGCCAAACTCACCGCCTCCGGCATCGTCGCCTGCTCGAACGTGATCGCCGAGGGCACGGTCGCCCGGACCGAGCGCGCGGGCGCCCGCACCCGGGTGGTCCTCGACGTGGCCCGCTATCTCGTCCCCGAGTACCGCGCGGACGAGAGGAAGCCACCCGAGACGGCGTTCACGGTCCCCGCCGCCGAGGCCGCGTCGTTCGTGATCGGCAAACGGGTACTGGTCCAGGTCCCCGTCTTTCCGGACGAGCCGGTGATGGAGTTCAGCGGGGCCGCGGAGATCGCCGGCGGCTGGGAGTGGTTCTCCGCCGCGCTGCCCGGCTCCCGCGCGGCCGGCTGCACCCATCCGGGCTGACCGGACGGCACCATGGACCGCCGCCCGACCGCGTCGGGACCCTGATCGGCCGTGCGGTCGTGCGGCCCTGGTCTATGGGTCTATGGGGCGGCGGGTGCGGGTCGGCGCGACGCCGGGACCCGGCCCCGGGCAGGGGAAAGGGGTGGGTGCCCGGGAGGGCACC
>NZ_JBHVHF010000534.1:0-2980 GCF_042800315.1 Streptomyces sp. NPDC057638 | reverse complement strand
GCCCCCCACCGGGCGGTGGGGGGCGCAGTCGGAAGAAGGCGCAGATCAGGGCACGATCAGAGCTGAATCGTGCGCGGCTTGAAGGCCGGTCGGGACCCCTCGTAGGACGCGATGTCCGCTTCGTTCTGAAGGGTGAGACTGATGTCGTCCAGCCCGTTCAGCAGCCGCCAGCGGGCGTTCTCGTCCAGCTCGAAGTCGGCGGTCAGCTCCCCCGCCCGCACCTGGCGGGACTCCAGGTCCACCGTGACCTCGATGGTCGGGTCGGCCTCGGTCAGCTCCCAGATCCGGTCCACCGTCTCCTGCGGCAGAACCACGGTGAGCAGGCCGTTCTTGAGCGAGTTGCCCCGGAAGATGTCCGCGAAGCGGGCGGAGATCACGGCCTTGAAGCCGTAGTTCTGCAGCGCCCAGACGGCGTGCTCACGGGACGAGCCGGTACCGAAGTCGGGGCCCGCGACCAGCACGGTCGCCCCCTGCCGCTCCGGCCGGTTGAACACGAACTCCGGGTCCTTGCGCCACGCCTCGAAGAGCCCGTCCTCGAAGCCGTCCCGGGTGACCTTCTTCAGCCAGTGGGCGGGGATGATCTGGTCGGTGTCGACATTGCTGCGGCGCAGCGGGACGGCCCGGCCGGTGTGGGTGGTGAAAGCTTCCATGACTGATCAGACTCCAGCGGGCGTACGGGCGGCGTCGGTGAGGTCGGCCGGGGCGGCCAGCCGTCCCACGACGGCGGTGGCGGCGGCGACCTGGGGCGAGACCAGATGGGTGCGTCCGCCCTTGCCCTGCCGGCCCTCGAAGTTGCGGTTGGAGGTGGACGCGGAACGCTCACCGGGAGCCAGTTGGTCGGGGTTCATGCCCAGACACATCGAGCACCCGGCGTGCCGCCACTCGGCACCGGCCGCGGTGAAGACCTTGTCCAGCCCCTCCGCGACCGCCTGGAGGGCGACCCGCACGGAACCGGGGACCACCAGCATCCGCACCCCGTCGGCCACCGCGCGGCCCTCCAGCACGGCCGCCGCCGCACGCAGGTCCTCGATCCGGCCGTTGGTGCAGGAACCTACGAAGACGGTGTCCACCTGGATGTCCCGCAGCCGCTGCCCGGCGGTCAACCCCATGTACTCCAGGGCCTTTTCCGCGGCGAGGCGCTCCGAAGGATCCTCGTACGAAGCGGGGTCGGGGACCTGCGAGGAGAGCGGCGCGCCCTGGCCCGGGTTGGTGCCCCAGGTGACGAACGGGGCCAGCTCGGCGGCGTCGATGACGACCTCCGCGTCGAAGACGGCGTCGTCGTCGGTGCGCAGGGTCTTCCAGTACGCGACCGCCGCGTCCCAGTCCGCACCCGCGGGGGCGTGGTCACGGCCCTGGAGATAGGCGAAGGTGGTCTCGTCGGGGGCGATCATGCCCGCGCGGGCCCCGGCCTCGATGGACATGTTGCAGATGGTCATCCGGGCCTCCATCGAGAGCTTCTCGATGGCCGGGCCCCGGTACTCCAGCACATAGCCCTGGCCGCCGCCGGTGCCGATCCGGGCGATGATCGCCAGGATCAGGTCCTTGGCGGTCACACCCTCGGGCAGCTCGCCGTCCACGGTGATGGCCATGGTCTTGGGGCGTGCCAGGGGCAGGGTCTGGGTGGCCAGCACATGCTCCACCTGGGAGGTGCCGATACCGAAGGCCAGCGCGCCGAAGGCGCCATGGGTGGAGGTGTGGGAATCACCACAGACCACGGTGGTACCGGGCTGGGTCAGACCCAGCTGGGGGCCCACGACATGGACCACGCCCTGCTCGACGTCACCGAGCGGGTGCAGCCGGACACCGAACTCCGCGCAGTTCTTGCGCAGCGTCTCCAGCTGGGCCCGGGAGACCGGGTCGGCGATGGGCTTGTCGATGTCCAGGGTGGGGGTGTTGTGGTCCTCGGTGGCGATGGTGAGGTCGAGGCGGCGCACCCGGCGACCGCCCAGACGCAGCCCGTCGAACGCCTGGGGGCTGGTCACCTCGTGCAGCAGGTGCAAGTCGATGTAGAGGAGGTCGGGCTCGCCCTCCGCGCGCCGGACGACATGGTCGTCCCAGACCTTCTCCGCGAGTGTCCTACCCATCGCTTTCCCTCCGGCTGGCGCCTATGCCAGCACTCCTAGAGATCCTCCGCCGCCCCCTGGTTCCCGGGGCCGCCCCTACAGACTGGCGGGTTCCTGGAAGATGTGAACTTGCGTTTCACACTGTGAGACGCGAATATCGTTGCATGGACAACTCTAGCGGCGTCGGCGTTCTCGACAAGGCGGCTCTCGTACTGAGCGCACTGGAGTCCGGTCCGGCCACCCTCGCCGGGCTGGTCGCGGCGACCGGACTGGCCCGGCCCACGGCCCACCGCCTGGCCGTGGCTCTGGAGCACCACCGCATGGTGGCGAGGGACATGCAGGGCCGGTTCATCCTCGGCCCCCGGCTGGCGGAACTGGCCGCGGCGGCGGGCGAGGACCGGCTGCTGGCGACGGCGGGGCCGGTACTGACCCATCTACGGGACGTGACGGGCGAGAGCGCCCAGCTCTACCGGCGCCAGGGCGACATGCGGATCTGCGTCGCCGCGGCCGAGCGGCTGTCCGGACTGCGGGACACCGTCCCCGTCGGCTCCACGCTCACGATGAAGGCGGGCTCCTCCGCGCAGATCCTCATGGCCTGGGAGGAGCCCGAGCGGCTGCACCGGGGCCTCCAGGGCGCCCGGTTCACGGCGACGGCCCTGTCGGGCGTACGACGCCGCGGCTGGGCGCAGTCGATCGGTGAGCGCGAGCCCGGGGTGGCGTCGGTCTCCGCGCCGGTACGGGGGCCGTCGAACCGCGTGGTCGCGGCGGTGTCCGTGTCCGGGCCGATCGAGCGGCTGACGCGGCATCCGGGGCGGATGCACGCGCAGGCCGTCATCGACGCGGCGGGCCGCCTCTCCGAGGCCCTCCGCCGCACCGGCTGACCCCGCTGGAACCCCGCGCGGCCCGCACCTCCGTGC
>NZ_JBHVHF010000533.1:0-3036 GCF_042800315.1 Streptomyces sp. NPDC057638 | reverse complement strand
AGCCGGGCCCGCTGTGTCCGTCCGCCGTGCGTACCGTTCTTACGTACCGTTTCTTCACCAGGCGTCGGCCGGTCGGATTCAGGTGTCGGGGGAGCGCAGCACCCGCAGATGACCCCGGCGGGCGACCTCCATCGGATCGGCCGCGCGACGGGCCCCACCGGCCTCGGCGGCGCGCCCCTGAGGGCGGGCGGCCTCCCGGACCGCGTTGGCGAGGGCCTCCAGATCGTCCCCGCTGGGCCGGGCGGGCGCGGAGACGTCGGTGAGCCGGACGACCTCCCAGCCGCGCGGCGCGGTCAGCCGCTCGCCGTGCTCGGCGCAGAGGTCGTAGCAGTGCGGCTCGGCGTAGGTGGCGAGCGGCCCGAGGACCGCGGTCGAGTCGGCGTAGACGTACGTCAGGGTCGCGACGGCAGGGCGGCCGCAGGCGGTGCGCGAACAGCGACGTACGGAGGTCACGACGTTGGACGGTACCGCACTCTTGAGCGGGCTGCGACGACTTGCCATCAGGTCACTCCACCGTGTCGTGGTCTGGGGCCGGGTTGGGGGGCTCCTCAAACGCCCTTCCTGACCTGCGGTGAAGGAGGAGCGCCTGACGAGCGGGCATGGCTGGCTCGGTCATGATGTGGTGTAAATCAGGTCATTGACTATCCCTTACGCGATCGTCGGTGCATATCGATCCGCCTTCAACCGCAAACGGAACGCTCATCGAGTGACACGCCGTGGTCAGGAGCGGTCGTTGACGTGCCGGGACCGATCGCCCCGCGCCCCGGAGAGCTACCCTGCGACCGTGATGGACAGTCCTGTACCGCCGCGCCCGGCGGAGCCGGGCCCCCGCCGCCGCGACCGCCATGGCCGGGGAATGCGCGGCCCGGTCGCCCCACCGCAGGTCCCGCTCGCGGCCAGCCGCGCCGAAACGTTCCAGGCTCTGCTGAGGGACTCGGTGGAACGCCTGGAACGCAACTGGCCCCAGCTGGCGGAGGTCGATTTCCTGATCCTCGATGTCCCGGGCGTACCGGAAGAGTCCGTACCGCTCGGCAGCTCGGCCCCGGCCGCGCCCGGCCGGCGGGCCCGGATCGTCGTCTACCGCCGTCCGGTGGAGATCCGGACGAAGAACCGTGAGGAACGCGCGCTTCTGGTGCATGAGGTCGTCGTCGAGCAGGTCGCGGAATTGCTGGGGCTCGCCCCGGAAACAGTGGATCCACGGTACGGGCAGGAGTGAGACGCGGTTACGGTGGGGTGACCGTGGGCGGTGGGGAGGGCCGGTCATCGGGGGCAGGACGGACGGCCGCCTGCGGGACGGAGACGTACCGGAGGGACCGGGTGCTCGATGACGCGCGAGCGGGCCTTCGCCCGGTCGGCCCCTCCATCACTCCCGCGTCTTCCGCTCCTCCCGCCTCTCCTGTTCCTTACTGCCACTTCCGCTCTTTACCGTCACTTCCTCCTCGTGGCCGGTCCCGCCGGTTCAACCCGTCCCGTCCCGCTCACCCACCCCCGCTCCGCACCTCCCGGCGGCCCAGTGATTCAGTGTCTTTCCTGTATTCCTTGTTCCTTGTTCCTTGTGTGCGTTGGATCCCCGGATCCCCTCATTCCTTGACCCAGGACCTAGCAGAGAGATGTCGGAGGATGGCCCGTGGCTGCTGATCTGTCGCAGATCGTGAAGGCGTACGACGTTCGCGGGGTGGTGCCGGATCAGTGGGACGAGGCGCTGTCCGAGTTGTTCGGCGCCGCGTTCGTGGAGGTGACGGGCGCGGACGCGATCGTCATCGGCCACGACATGCGGCCGTCGTCGCCCGGACTGTCCGACGCGTTCGCGCGGGGCGCGTCGGCGCGTGGCGCCGATGTGACCCTGATCGGGCTCTGCTCCACCGACCAGCTCTACTTCGCCTCGGGCCACCTCGGGCTGCCGGGCGCCATGTTCACGGCGTCCCACAACCCGGCCCAGTACAACGGCATCAAGATGTGCCGTGCCGGGGCCGCGCCCGTCGGCCAGGACACCGGCCTCGCCGACATCCGCGCCCTGGTCGAGAGCTGGCGGGAGAAGGGCGCGCCCGAACCGGCCGCCGAGCCCGGCACGGTCAGCCGACGCGAGACCCTCACCGACTACGCCGCCCATCTGCTCTCCCTGGTCGACCTGTCCCAGATGCGCCCGCTGAAGGTGGTCGTGGACGCGGGCAACGGCATGGGCGGCCACACCGTGCCCACCGTCTTCGCCGCACTGCCGGTCACCCTCGTACCGATGTACTTCGAGCTGGACGGCACCTTCCCCAACCACGAGGCCAACCCCCTGGACCCGGCGAACATCGTCGACCTCCAGGAGCGGGTGCGCGCCGAGGGCGCCGACCTCGGACTCGCCTTCGACGGCGACGCCGACCGCTGCTTCGTCGTGGACGAGCGCGGCGAGGGCATCCCCCCGTCGGCGATCACGGCCCTGGTGGCCGCCCGCGAGCTGGAGAAGCACCCCGGCGGCACGGTCATCCACAACCTGATCACCTCGTGGTCGGTGCCCGAGGTCGTCCGTGAGCACGGCGGCTCTCCCGTCCGTACGAGGGTGGGGCACTCCTTCATCAAGGAGGAGATGGCCCGCTCGGGCGCCATCTTCGGCGGCGAGCACTCCGCCCACTACTACTTCCGCGACTTCTGGAACGCGGACACCGGCATGCTCGCGGCCCTCCATGTACTCGCCGCGCTCGGCTCACAGCCCGCGCCGCTCTCCGAGCTCGTCGCCCACTACGACCGCTATCCCTCCTCCGGCGAGATCAACTCCACCGTCGCCGACCAGGCGGCGAGCACGGCGGCCGTCCGCACCGCCTTCGAGTCCCGCCCGGGCGTCACCCTCGACACCCTCGACGGGCTGACGGTCACCACCTCCGACTGGTGGTTCAACCTCCGCCCCTCCAACACCGAGCCGCTGCTCAGGCTGAACGTCGAGGCCCGCGACGAGGAGACCCTGAACGCGATCCGCGACGAGGTCCTCTCCCTGGTCCGCGCCTGACCTCGCTCCCGGGCCGTCGGCCCTTCGGTGTGCCCGCGGGCCTCAGC
>NZ_JBHVHF010000532.1:0-3077 GCF_042800315.1 Streptomyces sp. NPDC057638 | reverse complement strand
GCGGCGTGGGGGGCCGACACCGGACCGGGCGCGCGGGGCCCGGGGCGCGCCGGGCGGGGAGGCCCGGCGCGTCGCCCGGGAGACGGGGCTACCTGACGGCGGTGTCCACGGCGGTCAGGGCCTGGGCCCAGCGGACGTACTTCAGCTCGGCCAGCTCACGGACGGTGGTGACACCGAACGCCTCTTTCAGCAGCTCTCCGTCCCGGTCGGAGACGCCTTTGAGCGCGGAGACGGGGGCGGCGAGGATGTCCGGCACGCTCTTGTCGGCCCACGCCTTGTCCAGCACCTTGTCCAGCTCGATCGAAGCCACGTATGCCCTCCAGGTGGATGGGTGGCGCGAGGTGCGCACGGGGGTGTGCCGACAGGGCCCGGACCGGGCGTGCGGCACGGGATCCGCGCGGGAAGGCCACCGGGAATACCCCGGCCACCCCTCGCGTTTTCTACAGCCATGTAGAAGCATAGGGGCAGAGCATGGCGGCGCACCCCCTCAACGTGAGAATCAAGGCAAAAGTCCGAAAATAGCCCCATGCTGGACACGTCGCTCCCCCGTCGGCGACGATTGCTTTACGGTCCCTTTACCATCTCTCCAGGGAGAATCCCCTCCCACCGAGAGGCCGCGGAGACCGCCCAGTCCCGCCGAACCAGCAAGGAGCATCAGGCCCACCATGGGTGAACCTCCCAGTACCAGCCGTGCCATAACCCGTCAGCCCAGCGATACCGGGACGGGGGTGGCACGGTGATCGAAACGCTCCTGCTGCTCCTCGCCCTCGCGCTGACCCTCGGCTGCGCCATCTTCGTGGCCGCCGAGTTCTCCCTGACCACCGTCGAACGCGGCGAACTCGAACGGGCCGCGGAGGCCGGTGAGCGCGGTGCCGACAGCGCCGTCCGTGCCGCGCGCCAGCTGACCTTCCAGCTCTCCGGCGCCCAGCTCGGCATCACCGTCACCTCGCTGGTGATCGGCATGCTCGCCGAACCCTCCCTCGCCACGCTGCTGCGCGGCCCGCTGGAGCTGATCGGTCTCGGCGGCGCGGCCTCGTCGGTCGCCACCGTCCTCGGCGTGGTCATCTCGACCATCGTGCTGATGGTCGTCGGCGAGCTGGTACCCAAGAACTGGGCCATCGCCCGTCCGCTTGCCGTGGCCAAGGTCGTCGCGGGCCCGCAGCGTGGCTTCACCGCGTTCTTCGGGCCGTTCATCCGGCACCTGAACAACACCGCCAACCGGTTCGTCCACCGTTTCGGCCTGGAGCCCACCGAGGAGCTCGCCCACGCCCGCACCCCGGAGGAGCTGGTCGCCCTCGCCCGCCACTCGGCGGCCGAGGGAGCCATCGACGCGGACTCGGCCGAGCTGTTCGTCCGCGCCCTGCACCTGGGCGAGCTGACCGCCGAGAACGTCATGACCCCCCGGGTGCAGATCCAGGCCCTGGAGGCGCACGCCACCGCGGCCGACGCGGTCAACCTCACCCACGCCACCGGGCTCTCCCGCTTCCCCGTCTACCGCGACACCCTCGACGTGGTCATCGGCACCGTCCACATCCGTGACGTGCTCGCCCTGGACGCGGACGCCCGGCCGCGCACCCCGATCACCGAACTGGTCGCCGCGCCACTGCTGGTCCCCGACACCCTGCCCGTGGACACCCTCCTCGAACGGCTCCGGGTCGAGCGGACCATGGCCGTGGTCATCGACGAGTACGGCGGCACGGCGGGCATCGTCACCGCCGAGGACATCGTGGAGGAGGTGGTCGGCGAGGTCCGTGACGAACACGATCCGCTGAGCACCCCCGACCTGCTCGCCGCGCCCGACACGGACGACGGCCGCGCCTGCTGGGAGGCCGACGGCAGCGTCCGCCTCGACGAGCTCACCGCCGTCGGACTCACCGCGCCCGAGGGGCCGTACGAGACCCTGGCGGGCCTGGTCGCGGCCCGGCTGGAGCGCATACCCGAGCCCGGGGACAGCGTCCGTCTGGAGGGCTGGGACATCACCGTCCTCGATGTCGTCCACCATCGCGCCGAGCGCCTGACCCTCGTCGCGCCCGTGTCCGCGCCCGCCGGCCAGGAGACCGCCAAGTGACCACCGTTCAGCTGCTCATCGGCGCCTTCACCCTGCTCACCAACGCGTTCTTCGTCGGCGGCGAGTTCGCCCTGATCTCCGTCCGCCGCAGCCAGATCGAGCCCCTGGCACAGCGCGGTGACAAGCGCGCCCGGATCACGCTCTGGGGCGTCGAGCACCTCTCCGCGACCATGGCCACCGCCCAGCTGGGCATCACCGTCTCGTCGCTGGTGCTCGGCGCGGTCGCCGAACCGGCCATCGCCCATCTGCTGGAACCGCCGCTCGCCGCCATCGGTGTACCGGGCGCGCTGATCCACACCATCGCGTTCATCGTCGCGCTGACGCTCGCGACCTATCTGCACATGCTCTTCGGCGAGATGATCCCGAAGAACATCGCCCTCGCCGCGCCGGTGCCGACCGCGCTCTTCCTCGGCCCGCCCCTGATCGCCCTCACCCGCGCCCTGCGCCCGGTGGTCTTCGGCCTCAACGCCATCGCCAACGTGATCCTGCGACGGCTGGGCGTGGAACCGAAGAACGAGGTGGAGTCGGTCTTCACCGACGACCAGCTGGTGCGTCTGATCGGCGACTCCAGCGAGGCCGGACTGCTGGACCCCGCCGACGGGGAGCGGCTGCGCGACGCCCTGGCGCTGGGCGGCAGGCCCGTCGGCGAGATCCTGGTCCCGCCGGGCCGGATGGAGACCGTCCCCGTCGACATCACCCCCGCCGGACTGGAGCGGGCGGCCACCACCGCCGGGTTCTCCCGGTTCCCGGTGATCGACGCGGACGGGGCCGTCCACGGCTATCTGCACATCAAGGACGCGATCGGCGTGGCCGACCGCGACGCGCCCTTCCCGCGCTCCGCACTGCACCGCGTGGTCAAGGTACGGATCGACACCCCGCTGGACGACGCCCTCACCACGATGCGCGCCCACGGCACCCATCTGGCCACCGTCACCGGGGAGAAGGGCACCGCGCTCGGCTTCGTCACGATGGAGGACGTCCTCGCGGAACTCGTGGGACGCGTCGGCTG
>NZ_JBHVHF010000531.1:0-3123 GCF_042800315.1 Streptomyces sp. NPDC057638 | reverse complement strand
CGGTCGCCCTGGTGACCGACGGCGACGGCCTTACGCTCCCCGCGGACCGCACGGCGAGGACACGGGGAACCGCGAGGGGCGAGACATCCCGACCCGCCTGGGTCAGGACTCCCGCACCAGGGCGCGGACCAGGCGCCCGACGCTCTCCCGGGGGTCCGGCGCGCCCTCCCAGCCGGTCATCAGCAGATGGTGCAGGGTGCCCACCAGGGCCAGTGCGACCGACTCCGGGTCGACCTCCTCCCCCACGCGCCCCAACTGACGCTCGTCCCGCAGATAGTCACCGATCGCCCGCTGCACCACTCCGAAGCCGGGTGCGCCCGCCTGCCAGCTCTCCCGGACCCGGCGGGCCGCCACCGGGCGGGTGACCGCGAGCCCCACGACCCCGCTGTCGAGTGACAGCACGGTCTCCGCGACCGCGTCCAGGTTGTCCGCGACGGTGGCGGTGCCCGCGCGGGCGGGCAGTTCACCGGCCAGCCGGGCGATCCGCGCGAAGCGGTCGAGGACGAGTTCCGCCACGAATTCGTCGAGTCCCGCGAACCGGGTGTGCAGCACCCCCTTGGCGCAGCCCGCTTCCTCGGTGATCGCCCTGCTGGTCAGGGCCGCGGCGCC
Source organism: Streptomyces sp. NPDC057638 (assembly GCF_042800315.1). Classification (NCBI taxonomy): domain Bacteria; kingdom Bacillati; phylum Actinomycetota; class Actinomycetes; order Kitasatosporales; family Streptomycetaceae; genus Streptomyces; species Streptomyces sp. NPDC057638. The sequence goes on along the minus strand of NZ_JBHVHF010000531.1, from coordinate 2,514 downwards.
GTCCCGCGCCACCACGCGTTCCGCCGCGTCGAACAGCCGCTCACGCAGATCGGGGATCGCGATTCCACGCGGTGCCATCAAGTACCTCCCGGGGGCTGGGGATTGCCAGTATGGGCGCGCGCCCATACTGTTTGGGCAGACGCCCATTCTAGGGTCCGTCCCCATCTCGCCGGAGGTCCGTCCTATGCACGTCGTCGCCAACACCGCCCAGTCCGAAGCCTGGAACGGCTACGAGGGCACCCACTGGGCCACCCATCAGGACCGCTGGAACGCGGTCAACGCCGGTTTCGACCGGCCCCTGCTCGACGCCGCCGCCGTATCGGACGGCGACCGGGTCCTCGACATCGGCTGCGGTGGCGGTGCCACCACCCGGCTCGCGGCCCGCGCGGCGGGCGAGCGCGGCCACGCACTCGGACTCGACCTCTCCGCGCCGGTACTGGAACGGGCCCGGGACCGCGCCGCCCGGGAGGAGATCACCAACGTCTCCTTCGAACAGGCCGACGCCCAGGTGCACCCGCTGCCGGGCGGCTCCTTCGACGTCGCGATCAGCCGCTTCGGTGTCATGTTCTTCGCCGACCCGCTCGCCGCGTTCACCAACGTCGCGGGCGCCCTGCGCCCCGGCGGGCGCGCCGCCTTCCTCACCGCCGCCGACCCCGGCGGCAACGAGTGGCTCCAGGCCCTCGTCTCCCTGGGCGACCTCCTCCCCGTCCAGGGCTTCGGCACCCCCGGCGGGCCCGGCATGTTCTCCCTCGCCGACCCGGGCACCGCCCTGTCCCTGCTGACCGCGGCGGGCTTCCAGGACGTGGCGGCCGAGCATGTCCAGGCGTACGGGACATGGGGCCGCGACGCCGGGGACGCGGCGGACTTCCTGCTCGGCTCAGGCCCCGGCCGCCATCTGCTCGCCGAGGCGGCGCCCGGGATCCGCGCGGAGGTGCGCGAACGGCTCGTCGAGCGGCTGCGCCCGTACGAGAGGGACGGGGCCCTGCGACTCCTCAGCACCGGCTGGCTGCTGACCGGCACGACGGCGGGCCGGGCCGGGTGAACGGCCCGTCGGGGACACGGCTCCGCGCCGGGCAGGACCGCGCGTCTCCGGGCCCGGCGCCGCGCCCGCTCAGCCCTTCCCGGCGCGGACGGACTTCTTGATCTGTTCGTAGGCGGGGAGCATCCTCGGGTCCTCGCCGCCTCCCAGCCCGCCGAGCTGGACGATGACCAGCCCGTCCGCCGCGCCCACCACAAACGCCCGGGCCGCCGTCTCGCCACCGCCCGCGGGCCCCGGGCTCTCGCTGAACCGCGCCTCCACCGCCGCAAGGGCACCGGCCCGGAACGGCGCGTAGCTCTCCTGCTTCAGCCGCAGGGTGACCTCGCCGACGAAGCCCCTCAGCGCCTGCTCCGGTGTCCGGCCCGCGACCGGCGCGGTCCAGACCCGCATCCGACCGGCGTGCCCCGCCGCCGAACCGTCGAGCTCACAGACGAGCGAGAACGCCACCCGCTGGGAGTCCACCGGGGCGGAGGCGGCGTCGGTGGCCCGCGCCTGCCAGCCCGCCTCCAGGTCGAAGGAGACGGGCAGCGCGCACCCGGAGTCACGGGCCCCGACCGAGCTCGGCTCGTCGGGGACCTCGGACCTCTTCTCCCCGCCCGTGGTGGTCGTCGTGGTGCAGCCGGTGAGCACCGCGGTCAGCAGCACCAGCGGGGCCGCGCCCCGGGCGATGCGTCTGGTGGTCCGCGCCATACGGGATTCCCCCTCGTCGTCGATCAGTTGGGGCGATCCTAAAAGGCGGGCGGAGCGGTGACTGACGGCCCCTGGCGCCCATCGCACGGGCGAGGACGGCGGGAAGGACGGCGGGAAGTACGGCCGGACAGGGCGGCCGGGTCCGCGCGGGTGGCCGGGGTGACGGTCGGTCCGGGCCATGTGGTCAGTCCGGCGCGGCCCCCGGTCAAGCTTCCGTCAAGAACGCCGCCCACCTCCGAACGGCACGGTGGCCCGACGACAGCGGAACGAGACACGAAGGGCGGGCACGGGACCATGGCGCACCAGGAGACGCTGGAGCAACGGAACAAGAGGATCATCCGGCGGGTCTTCGACGAGTTCGTCAACGGCGGGGACTTCTCGGTGGTGGAGGAGATCTACCGGACGGACATGGTCGACCACCAGCCGCTGCCCGGCGCGCCCGAGGGGCTGGCCGGAGTCAGGTACACGGTCGCGGGGCTCCGCGCGGGATTCCCCGATCTCCACGTCACGATCGAGGACATGAGCGCGCACGGCGACCACGTCGCCATCCACAACACCTGGCGCGGCACCCACCTCGGTGACTTCCTCGGCCTGGCGCCGACCGGGCGGGCGATCGAGTCCCGTGGTGTGGTGGTGTGGCGGCTGGCCGACGGGCTCATCGCCGAACGCTGGGGCATCGGGGTGCGGTCCGGTCTGCTGGCGCGGCTCGGCGGGCGGCGCCCATGACCCCGGGGGGCCCGGTCCCCGTCGCCCCACGGGCCGGAGGAGTCCGGACCCCTCCGGCC
>NZ_JBHVHF010000530.1:0-3144 GCF_042800315.1 Streptomyces sp. NPDC057638 | reverse complement strand
CCCGGGGAGTACCCCGGGGGCCGGTCGCGGCGGTGGTCACTGAGACCCCGCGGTGGTTCGGCCGGAGAGGTCCGGGCGGGGAACCGTCAGACCTGGACCCGGTCCGCCACGACCTTGACCAGCTTGGCCAGGGCCTCCTCGCGCGGGATGCCGTTCTCCTGGGAGCCGTCGCGGTAGCGGAAGGAGACCGTGCCCGCGTTCATGTCCTCGTCACCGACGATGATCATGAACGGGACCTTCAGCTTCTGCTGGTTGCGGATCTTCTTCTGCATCCGGTCCGAGGAGGCGTCGACCTCGATCCGCAGTCCCTTCCTCCGCGCGTCGGCGGCGAACTCCTGGAGGTAGTCCACGTGCGCGTCCCCGATCGGGATGCCCACCGCCTGGACCGGCGCCAGCCACGGCGGCATCGCGCCCGCGTAGTGCTCCAGCAGTACCGCGAAGAACCGCTCGATCGAGCCGAAGAGGGCCCGGTGGATCATGACCGGCCGCTGCCGTGAGCCGTCCGGGGAGGTGTACTCCAGGTTGAACCGCTCCGGCAGGTTGAAGTCGAGCTGGACGGTCGACATCTGCCAGGTGCGGCCGATGGCGTCCCGCGCCTGAACGGAGATCTTGGGACCGTAGAAGGCGGCGCCGCCCGGGTCGGGCGTCAGCGGCAGCCCCTGCGCCTCGGCCACCTGGCGCAGCACCTCGGTGGCCTCCTCCCAGGCCTCGTCCGAGCCGACGTACTTCTCCGGGTCCTTGGTGGACAGCTCCAGATAGAAGTCGGTCAGCCCGTAGTCCCGCAGCAGGTCCAGGACGAAGGTGAGCGTGCGGTCCAGCTCCTCCGCCATCTGCTCACGGGTGCAGTAGATGTGCGCGTCGTCCTGAGTGAAGCCGCGCGCCCGGGTCAGGCCGTGGACCACGCCCGACTTCTCGTGCCGGTAGACCGTGCCGAACTCGAACAGCCGCAGCGGCAGCTCCCGGTAGGAGCGCCCCCGGGCGTCGAAGATCAGGTTGTGCATCGGGCAGTTCATCGGCTTGAGGTAGTAGTCCGTGCCGCCGTCGAGCTGCATGGGGGGGTACATCCCCTCCGCGTACCAGTCCAGGTGGCCGCTCTTCTCGAAGAGGGCGCCCTTGGTGGCGTGCGGGGTGTAGACGAACTCGTACCCCTCCTCCTCGTGACGCTTGCGCGAGTAGTCCTCCATGACCCGGCGGATGATGCCGCCACGGGGGTGGAAGACGGCGAGGCCGGAGCCGATCTCGTCCGGGACGGAGAAGAGGTCCAGTTCGGTGCCGAGCTTGCGGTGATCGCGCTTCTCGGCCTCGGCGAGGAACTCCAGATGCGCCTTGAGCTCGTCCTTGGAGGGCCAGGCGGTGCCGTAGATCCGCTGGAGCATCGGGTTCTTCTCGCTGCCGCGCCAGTAGGCGGCCGCGTTGCGCATCAGCTTGAACGCGGGAATGTTCCGGGTGGTCGGCAGGTGCGGGCCCCGGCAGAGGTCCTTCCAGCACAGCTCGCCGGTCTTGGCGTCCAGGTTGTCGTAGATGGTCAGCTCACCGGCGCCGACCTCCACATCCGCGCCGTCGTCGCTGGTGGCGGAGGAGCCCTTGAGCCCGATCAGCTCCAGCTTGTACGGCTCGTCCGCCAGCTCCTCACGGGCCTCGTCGTCGCCGACGACCCGGCGCGAGAAACGCTGGCCGCGCTTCTGGATCTCCTGCATCTTCTTCTCGATGGCCTTGAGATCCTCGGGGGTGAACGGCTTCTCGACATCGAAGTCGTAGTAGAAGCCGTCCTTGACCGGCGGGCCGATGCCCAGCTTGGCCTCGGGGAAGAGTTCCTGCACGGCCTGCGCCATCACATGCGCGGTGGAGTGGCGCAGGATGTTCAGCCCGTCCTCGGAGGAGATGTCGACGGGCTCGACCTCCTCGCCGTCGCCCACCGCGTACGCCAGGTCCTTCAGCTCGCCGCCGACCCGCGCCGCGACGACGGAGCGCTCACCGGCGAAGAGATCCGCGGCGGTCGTGCCCGTCGTCACCACGCGCTCTTCCCGCTCGGAATCGCGTTGGATGATCACACGGACGTCTGACACCGGTCTCTCCTGACTGATGGGGGTGCGCCAGCGGACACTGGACGCGTCTGAATCGTACCGAGCCCGGGGGCGCCCCCGCGAAACGGATAACACCCCGGTCCGGTCTCCCGTGCGCCCGCCCCGGGGCGGCGGACCCGCCCCCGCCCCCGCCGCGTCCCGGGCTCCGCCGCCGCCCGGCGTACCGGGCGCGCCGCACGGGTATCACCGGGTCGGCGCATGGGTTCCGGCCATCCGCCGCGCGAGGGCGAGGAGTTCGACCGATGACGCTCTGGTACGAGGGCCCGCTGGCGGGCGTCCACTCCTGGGCCACCGGCGCCGACGCCGAGCGGGACCGGATCGTCACGGTCGCCGTGGTGGTGCAGGAGACCCCGGCCGCCCGGCCCCGGATCACCCGCTGGCTGGTCAGCCCGGGGATCCCGGTGCCGCCCTCGGACCTGCACGGACTGGCCGAGGAGCAGCTCCAGCGCCACGGCCGCTGGCCCGCTCCGGTGCTGGAGGAGGTGGCACGGGCCCTGGTGGAGCAGTGCGCGGCGGCCCGGCCCCTCGTGGTGATGGACGCGCCCGCCGGGCTGACCCTCCTCGACCGCGAGCTGCGCCGCCATCGCGCCGCCTCGCTCCCCGGCTATCTGGAGCGCGTACCACTCCATGTCCTCGACCCCCGCCTCCTCGACGGGCATCTGGACCGCTACCGCAAGGGGCGGCGCGCGCTGACCGATCTCTGCCGCACGTACGGGGTGCCGCGGCCCGAGGCGCGGGACACGGCCGCGTTCGCGTTCGCCGCCCTGGAGGTGACCCGGGCCCTCGGCCACCGTTTCGCGTCACGGCTGGAGCGTCTGTCGGCGGCGGATCTGCACGCCCTCCAGGCACGGTGGTACCACGACCGGCCCCGGGGGCCGCTCGGCTGGCTCGCCCGCACCGAGGGCGCCGAGACGACCGCGCCCTCCTGGCCGCTCCGCCCCGATCTCGCCCCGGCCGGCCGGCCGATCGACGGTGAGCCGTGACCCACGGCGCGATGGACCGCGCACAGCGGAAGAACCCGCCAGCACAGCGAACGCAGAAAGGCCGGTCCGTCATCGAC
>NZ_JBHVHF010000529.1:0-3152 GCF_042800315.1 Streptomyces sp. NPDC057638 | reverse complement strand
GACCGGGCCTTCGCGCATGTCGGGGGCCGGGACCGTACGGGCGCGGGGCGACCGGTGGCCGCCGTGGCCGGGCGCGGCTGCCCCGGCCGCCCTGGATGACGCTGCGGCCCCGGCGGCCTCAGAAGCTGATGTCGTTGATCGTGTCGGCTATCGAGTCGAGGAAACGCTGGATCGACGGGGCCATGCCCGTGGACGCGAGGAAGAAGCCGAAGAGGATCGCGACGATCGACGGGCCGCCCTTGAGGGTGCCCGAGCGGATCATCAGCACGAGGACGATCCCCAACAGCAGCACCACGGAGAACGAAATGGCCACAACTGATCACATCCTCGGTCGGTTCGCGCGGCCCAGCGGGGGCGGGTGTGGCCACACCCGCCCCTTGGCGTGAACCATCGTGCCACCAACGGCCGGAAAGACGCGGCCCCTTGACGTGTCGTCGGTCACCGCCGGGCCGTCGCCACCGGGCGCCCGCGCGCCCTCCCCGACCATACGGCCACATAAGAAGACTGATTTACGCATGACCTCTTTCCGGTTACACGCATCCCCGCGATCCATCGACCGAAACCCCGTCGGCCGTCATTTCATATACAGACAAACGCTGAGGCGTATGCCCCATTTAAGGGGGATTAATTAGGGCATATAAGCCAACTGTCAATGGTTTCACACTCACCCATGAGAAAACCGCCTCGGGATTTACGCATCACAAATTCCCTGGCTAATGTGCCTCCAATGTTCTCCGCTCCACAGACAACGCACAGGGCGTCGCGGCCCGCTGCCAGGGAGCCGGACGCCGCGGCGGCACACAGCACGGATACCGCGAGTAGCAGCGCCGCGACCCCGGGCGCCGGGCCCGCGGCCGGCGGCGACACACAGAGAACCGGCCACCCGGGTGGTGAGGCGCGGGGAGGGCGGGACCCGTTCTTCGACAACGCGAAGTACCTGGCCATCGTGCTGGTGGCGATCGGGCACGCCTGGGAACCCGTCATGGACGGCAGCCAGCTCACCCGGGGCCTCTATCTGCTCGTCTACGTCTTCCATATGCCCGCCTTCATCGTGATCTCCGGCTACTTCTCCCGGAGTTTCACCGGCACCCCGCGCCAGCTGCGGCGGCTGCTGACCGGGATCGCGCTGCCGTATGTGGTCTTCGAGGTGCTGTACTCCCTCGCACGGCGCTGGATCGGCGGCGAGAGCGGGCATCCGATCAGCCTGCTCGACCCCTTCTATCTGACCTGGTTCCTGGCGGCGCTCTTCGTCTGGCGGCTGACGACCCCGCTGTGGCGGCAGATCCGCCATCCGCTGCCGGTGGCGCTGGCGCTGGCCGCGCTCGCGTCGCTGACGCCCGGCATCGGCGCCGATCTCAACCTCCAGCGGGTACTCCAGTTCCTGCCGTACTTCGTGCTGGGGCTGCTGCTGCGGCCGGAGCACTTCCAGCTGCTGCGCCGCCCCGAGGTGCGGCGGCTCTCGCTGCCGGTACTCCTCGCCGCGCCCGTCCTCGCCTGTCTCGCCGCGCCCCATGTCCACTTCGGCTGGGTCTACCGCTCCTTCAGCGCCCAGGAGCTTCAGCGGCCCTGGTGGACCGGGCCGCTGATGAGCCTGGTCCTGTTCGTGGCGGCGGTGACGCTGACCGCCGCGTTCCTGGCGTGGGTGCCGCGGCGGCGTACCTGGTTCACCGCACTGGGGGTCGGCACGGTCTGCGGCTATCTGCTGCACGGTCTGCCGCTGAAGGCCGCCGACTGGACCGGCCTCTTCGAGCGGTACGGCTGGCTCTCCGAGCCCGCCGGCCGGGTGCTGCTCACCGTCGCGGCGGCGGCCATGGTGACGCTGCTGTGCACCCCGTGGGTACACCGGGCGCTGCGCTGGGCGACCGAGCCGGACATGGTGTGGGCGTTCCGCCGGGACGCGCTGGATCTGGCCCGGGGCGACGATCGGGGGCGCTCCCGCTCCCCACGGCGCTGACCTGCGGGTTATCACCGTGATTTGGCCGCCGCTTTGGGCATGTATCAGCCATTTCTGATGACACGTCAGGTATAGGCTCGCCGCGCCAATCCATGGCCTGGGCAGGCATATCGCCGCCCATGAGTGAGATGAGCCTGACGTGATACGAAGAACTCGATCGCGGGGTACCCCCTCGCGACGGGCCGCCCGCACCCTGGGCATCGCCCTGGCGGCGCCCGCCTTCATGGCGGGGCTGCTGAGCCCGGCCCCCGCCCTCGCGGCGGTGGCCCCGGTGGCCCCGGTGACCGGCCAGACCGCCCCCGCCGCCGTCCTTCCCACCGCGCAGGAGCTCAGCCGGCGCCAGCTCGTGGTGGACGCCTGGCGCACCGGCGGCCCCGGGGTGAAGGCCGGGGCCGAGGCGGCCCTGCTGGGCGGGGACGCGGAGGTCCGCAAGTTCCTCTCCGTCGCCAACGACACCGCCGAACAGGATCTGCGGGTCGGTGTCGTCCAGATCTCCGGCTTCGGCGGCCGGGGCGTGCTGGACGCGGCGACCCGGGCGATGGCCGGGACCCGGGGCCAGCTGGCGACGTTCCTGAAGTCGGGCTGGCAGCAGCCGCTCGAACAGGACCAGCGGGTCCGCCTCGTCCAGATCGTCGAGGCCGGTGGGCCCGGTGTCCGGCAGGCGGGCACCGCCGCGCTGAACGGCACCATCGAGGACGTACGGAAGTTCCTCGCCCAGGGCCAGCACCACGTCCGCGAGCAGGACGACCGGGTGCGGGTGACCCAGATCCTCATGGCGGGCGGGCCCGCCGTGCAGGCCGCCGCCAGGATCGCGATGAACGGCAGCGTCGAGGACGTCCGCGACTTCCTGGACGTCGGCCAGCACATCGCGCGCTCCCGTGACCAGGAGTACGCGACGATCGCCCAGCTCGCCGCCCAGGCGCGCGAGGCCGGAGCGCTCGCCGCCAAGGAGACCGCGCTCGCCAAGGAGGCGTCCGCCGAGGCCGTGAAGGCGGCGGAGCTGGCCAAGGCCGCCGCCCAGGAGGCGGCACGGCAGGCCGCCGCCGCGGGCCAGGACGCCCAGCGCGCCGCCGAGGCCGCCGCACGGGCGGCGAAGGCCGCGAAGGCCGCCGCGGCGGCGGCCCAGCGGGCCATCGACTCGGCACGGCTGGCGAACAGCGCCGCCCGGGTCGCCTCGGACGCGGCGGCCAAGGCCGCC
>NZ_JBHVHF010000528.1:0-3186 GCF_042800315.1 Streptomyces sp. NPDC057638 | reverse complement strand
TCCATCTCGCGCGCCCCACGGGGCCGTGCACCACCCGGGGTCACCCCGGGAACGTTCTCCACCCGGGGCGACCCCGGGGCCGTCCTACTTGTCCTTGTCGCCCTTGCCCTTGCCCTTGTCCCCACCGGGGCTCATGGACTCGTAGATCTCCTTGCACATCGGGCAGACGGGGTACTTCTTGGGGTCACGCCCCGGCACCCAGACCTTGCCGCAGAGCGCCACCACGGGAGTGCCGTCGAGGGCACTCGCCATGATCTTGTCCTTCTGGACGTAGTGCGCGAAGCGCTCGTGGTCGCCGTCGCCGTGCGATACCTGGGGCGTTGGCTCGACGAGGGTTCCCGTCCCTGACCCGCGCTCGGGCTCAAGAGTGCTCATGGACTCCAAGGGTACCCGGGTCCCCTCCTCCCGTACCCCCGGCGTCGGGCGTGGCGCCGGAGCGGGCGGGCGCCGGCCCGGGCACGCGCGGGCGTCGGCGCGGGCCGGACGCGCTTTCCGTGCGTCCCGCCGTACGCGGTCCGCGGGTGCGGTGTCCGCGTGTTCCGCTGTCCTTCGTCTGCGGGGTTCGGTGGCCTCCGGGCTCACCTCCTCGTGAGCGGCGGACAAGACCCCCCTGTCCCGTGAGACCGGTTGCCCCGCCACTCCCTGCGGGGGCGACCCTGCACCCCCCGAACCTGCCCCCGGAGCCCGGCTGCCGTGGTCGCTGTCGGTGTGACCGTGACCGTTGTCGACTTTCCGAAGAGCCCTCGCCCCGGCTTCCGCCGTGCGAGCCCCGCCACCGGCTCACCCCAAGGACCTCTGCCGGTGAGTAGCTCCGTGTAAGGACTCGCCCTACCCGAGGTCGGTTCTGAGCCAAAGGGGCGCGTCGATGTCTCGTGGCCGTCGCGCGGAGATCGTGAGGAACGAGCGATCGAGCACGTCGGACGCGAGACATCGACTAAAGCGCCCCGGAGGCGAAGAACCGCTAATTCAGAGAAGCGTCGTCGGGGTAGGTGGCGAACATCGCCAGTTCGCTGCGTTGGCGGCGCAGGACCGCGCGCCAGAGGTTCTCCGGGCGGGGGGAGGAGACGTCGCCGGGTTCGGATTCGACGACGTACCAGGCGCCGTCGTTGAGCTCGTCCTCCAGTTGGCCGGGGCCCCAGCCCGCGTATCCGGCGAAGATGCGCAGGGAGCCGAGGGCGGCGCCGAGCAGTTCGGGTGGGGTTTCGAGGTCGACGAGGCCGATGGCGCCGTAGACCCGGCGCCAGCCGAGGGGGCCTTCGTCGCCGGGGATGACGGCGACGCCGAGCGCGGAGTCGAGGGAGACGGGGCCGCCTTGGAAGACGACGCCGGGTTCGCCGGCGAGTGCGGCCCAGGGTTCGAGGATGTCGCCGACGCCGACGGGGGTGGGCCGGTTGAGGACCACTCCGAGGGAGCCCTCGTCGTCGTGGTCGAGCAACAGGACCACCGCCCGGTCGAAATTGGGGTCGGCGAGGGCAGGGGTGGCGACGAGAAGCCGCCCTGTGAGCGAGGACACCTCGGTCATGCGAGACATGATCCCGCATCTTCGGCCGCCGCGGGGGCCGGGTCCCCGCCAGATGACGCGACGCAGCTCAGAAGGGGCGCGATCGTGCCCTTCGACCAAGGCGGAAGGTGACACTCCGCATAACAGCGCTCCACCGAGCGTGCCCCACCGAGCGCATTGCGTCAGAGTGCCCTACGGGCCTGACGGGACAAGGACCCTGGCCCCTTACCCTTTTCACTGACCCTCTGCCCGACCTCCCCTCGCACCACTGAGGGGACCCGCTCCGGAACGCGAGATCCATGACCGGCACAGACGATGTACTGCTTGTCCACGGCGGAACCCCGCTGGAGGGTGAGATCCGCGTCCGCGGCGCCAAGAACCTGGTGCCGAAGGCGATGGTCGCCGCCCTTCTCGGCAGCGAGCCGAGCAGACTGCGCAATGTGCCCGACATCCGCGATGTGCGGGTGGTACGCGGGCTGCTCCAGCTCCACGGGGTGACCGTCCGCCCCGGCGACGAGCCCGGCGAACTGGTGCTCGACCCCACGCATGTGGAGAGCGCCAACGTCGCCGACATCGACGCCCACGCGGGCTCCTCGCGCATCCCGATCCTGTTCTGCGGTCCGCTGCTGCACCGGCTGGGCCACGCCTTCATCCCGGGGCTCGGCGGCTGTGACATCGGCGGTCGTCCCATCGACTTCCACTTCGACGTGCTGCGCCAGTTCGGCGCCCGGATCGAGAAGCGGGACGACGGCCAGTATCTGGAGGCCCCGCAGCGGCTGCGCGGCTGCAAGATCCGGCTGCCCTACCCCTCCGTCGGCTCCACTGAGCAGGTCCTGCTGACCGCCGTGCTCGCCGAGGGTGTCACCGAGCTGTCGAACGCGGCGGTGGAGCCCGAGATCGAGGACCTGATCTGCGTGCTCCAGAAGATGGGCGCGATCATCTCGATCAACACCGACCGCACCATCCGCATCACGGGCGTCGACCGTCTCGGCGGCTACACCCACCGGGCCCTGCCGGACCGTCTGGAGGCCGCCTCCTGGGCGTCCGCGGCGCTCGCCACCGAGGGCAACATCTATGTGCGCGGCGCCCAGCAGCGCTCGATGATGACCTTCCTCAACACCTACCGCAAGGTCGGCGGCGCCTTCGAGATCGACGACGAGGGCATCCGCTTCTGGCACCCGGGCGGCTCCCTGAACGCCATCGCCCTGGAGACGGACGTCCACCCCGGCTTCCAGACCGACTGGCAGCAGCCCCTGGTGGTGGCGCTGACGCAGGCGGCGGGCCTCTCCATCGTCCACGAGACGGTCTACGAGTCCCGGCTGGGCTTCACCTCCGCCCTCAACCAGATGGGCGCTCATATCCAGCTCTACCGCGAGTGCCTGGGCGGCTCCGACTGCCGCTTCGGCCAGCGCAACTTCCTGCACTCGGCCGTCGTCTCCGGCCCCACCCGCCTCCAGGGCGCCGATCTGGTCATCCCCGACCTGCGCGGCGGCTTCTCCTATCTGATCGCGGCGCTCGCGGCGCAGGGCACCTCCCGGGTGCACGGCATCGAGCTGATCAACCGGGGCTACGAGAACTTCATGGACAAGCTCGTGGAGCTCGGCGCCAAGGTCGAACTCCCGGGCGCGTCCCTGGCCTGATCCCCGGGCATACGAAACGCGTACGAAGGGGGTGAGCCCGGTCGC
>NZ_JBHVHF010000527.1:0-3206 GCF_042800315.1 Streptomyces sp. NPDC057638 | reverse complement strand
AACACAGTGGACGCGAGCAACTGAGGACAAGCCCTCGGCCTATTAGTACCGGTCACCTTCACCAGTTACCTGGCTTCCAGATCCGGCCTATCAACCCAGTCGTCTACTGGGAGCCTTACCCCCTCAAGGGGGTGGGAGTCCTCATCTCGAAGCAGGCTTCCCGCTTAGATGCTTTCAGCGGTTATCCCTCCCGAACGTAGCCAACCAGCCATGCCCTTGGCAGAACAACTGGCACACCAGAGGTTCGTCCGTCCCGGTCCTCTCGTACTAGGGACAGCCCTTCTCAAGACTCCTACGCGCACAGCGGATAGGGACCGAACTGTCTCACGACGTTCTAAACCCAGCTCGCGTACCGCTTTAATGGGCGAACAGCCCAACCCTTGGGACCGACTCCAGCCCCAGGATGCGACGAGCCGACATCGAGGTGCCAAACCATCCCGTCGATATGGACTCTTGGGGAAGATCAGCCTGTTATCCCCGGGGTACCTTTTATCCGTTGAGCGACGGCGCTTCCACAAGCCACCGCCGGATCACTAGTCCCGACTTTCGTCCCTGCTCGACCCGTCGGTCTCACAGTCAAGCTCCCTTGTGCACTTACACTCAACACCTGATTGCCAACCAGGCTGAGGGAACCTTTGGGCGCCTCCGTTACTCTTTAGGAGGCAACCGCCCCAGTTAAACTACCCATCAGACACTGTCCCTGATCCGGATCACGGACCCAGGTTAGACATCCAGCACGACCAGAGTGGTATTTCAACAGCGACTCCACCTGAACTGGCGTCCAAGCTTCACAGTCTCCCACCTATCCTACACAAGCCGAACCGAACACCAATATCAAACTGTAGTAAAGGTCCCGGGGTCTTTCCGTCCTGCTGCGCGAAACGAGCATCTTTACTCGTAGTGCAATTTCACCGGGCCTATGGTTGAGACAGTCGAGAAGTCGTTACGCCATTCGTGCAGGTCGGAACTTACCCGACAAGGAATTTCGCTACCTTAGGATGGTTATAGTTACCACCGCCGTTTACTGGCGCTTAAGTTCTCAGCTTCGCCCCACCGAAATGGAGCTAACCGGTCCCCTTAACGTTCCAGCACCGGGCAGGCGTCAGTCCGTATACATCGCCTTACGGCTTCGCACGGACCTGTGTTTTTAGTAAACAGTCGCTTCTCGCTGGTCTCTGCGGCCACCCCCAGCTCACCGTGTAAAACAGATCACCAGGAATGGCCCCCCTTCTCCCGAAGTTACGGGGGCATTTTGCCGAGTTCCTTAACCATAGTTCACCCGAACGCCTCGGTATTCTCTACCTGACCACCTGAGTCGGTTTAGGGTACGGGCCGCCTTGAAACTCGCTAGAGGCTTTTCTCGACAGCATAGGATCATCCACTTCACCACAATCGGCTCGGCATCAGGTCTCACCCTCATGTGCGACGGATTTACCTACCGCACGGGCTACACCCTTACCCCGGGACAACCACCGCCCGGGCTGGACTACCTTCCTGCGTCACCCCATCACTTACCTACTACAAGTCTGGGTCATCGGCTCCACCACTCCCCCTCACTCCGAAGAGATCAGGGGCGGCTTCACGGACTTAGCATCGCTCGCCTCGATACTGGGCGCTTCAAAGCGGGTACCGGAATATCAACCGGTTGTCCATCGACTACGCCTGTCGGCCTCGCCTTAGGTCCCGACTTACCCTGGGCAGATCAGCTTGACCCAGGAACCCTTAGTCAATCGGCGCACACGTTTCCCACGTGTGAATCGCTACTCATGCCTGCATTCTCACTCGTGAACCATCCACCACTGCCTTCCGGCGCGGCTTCACCCGGCACACGACGCTCCCCTACCCATCACAGCGGGCGTTGGCCCTCATGCTGCAATGACACGACTTCGGCGGTACGCTTGAGCCCCGCTACATTGTCGGCGCGGAATCACTTGACCAGTGAGCTATTACGCACTCTTTCAAGGGTGGCTGCTTCTAAGCCAACCTCCTGGTTGTCTCTGCGACTCCACATCCTTTCCCACTTAGCGTACGCTTAGGGGCCTTAGTCGATGCTCTGGGCTGTTTCCCTCTCGACCATGGAGCTTATCCCCCACAGTCTCACTGCCGCGCTCTCACTTACCGGCATTCGGAGTTTGGCTAAGGTCAGTAACCCGGTAGGGCCCATCGCCTATCCAGTGCTCTACCTCCGGCAAGAAACACACGACGCTGCACCTAAATGCATTTCGGGGAGAACCAGCTATCACGGAGTTTGATTGGCCTTTCACCCCTAACCACAGGTCATCCCCCAGGTTTTCAACCCTGGTGGGTTCGGTCCTCCACGACCTCTTACAGCCGCTTCAACCTGCCCATGGCTAGATCACTCCGCTTCGGGTCTTGAGCGCGCTACTAAAACGCCCTATTCGGACTCGCTTTCGCTACGGCTTCCCCACACGGGTTAACCTCGCAACACACCGCAAACTCGCAGGCTCATTCTTCAAAAGGCACGCAGTCACGACATGCAAGTAAACTTGCATGCGACGCTCCCACGGCTTGTAGGCACACGGTTTCAGGTACTATTTCACTCCGCTCCCGCGGTACTTTTCACCATTCCCTCACGGTACTATCCGCTATCGGTCACCAGGGAATATTTAGGCTTAACGGGTGGTCCCGCCAGATTCACACGGGATTTCTCGGGCCCCGTGCTACTTGGGTGTCTCTCAAGCAAGCCGCTAGTATTTCAGCTACGGGGGTCTTACCCTCTACGCCGGGCCTTTCGCATGCCCTTCGCCTATACCAACGGTTTCTGACTCGCCTCACAGCCGGCAGACTGTGAAAGAGAGATCCCACAACCCCGCATAAGCAACCCCTGCCGGGTATCACACCTATACGGTTTGGCCTCATCCGGTTTCGCTCGCCACTACTCCCGGAATCACGGTTGTTTTCTCTTCCTGAGGGTACTGAGATGTTTCACTTCCCCTCGTTCCCTCCACACTGCCTATGTGTTCAGCAGTGGGTGACAGCCCATGACGACTGCCGGGTTTCCCCATTCGGAAACCCCCGGATCAAAGCCTGGTTGACGACTCCCCGGGGACTATCGCGGCCTCCCACGTCCTTCATCGGTTCCTGGTGCCAAGGCATCCACCGTGCGCCCTTAAAAACTTGGCCACAGATGCTCGCGTCCACTGTGCAGTTCTCAAACAACGACCAGCCACCCACCACCCCACCCC
>NZ_JBHVHF010000526.1:0-3209 GCF_042800315.1 Streptomyces sp. NPDC057638 | reverse complement strand
GTCTCCCCACGGTCGGGCACCGGCCTGGTCGCCCGCCGTCGCGGGGACACACCAGGGCATCGGCCGGATATCGCTTCCGCCAACCGCCGGACGCCCGCGGGCCGATGCTCTATATGTGTGCTGTGACTGAGCTACGTGACGTGGACGAGGCCCGCGGTCTGTTACGGGCCGCTCTGAACCGGTGTGAGGGATGGCTCGCTACGGCGGCCGGGGCCTCGGAGATGCCCGCCGGCTGGCCACGGGACCTGGGCGAGGACGCCGACGTGGTGCGGCGGCTGCGGACCCGGGCGGCCTCCTCACTGATCAACGTGGCCCTGCTCGGCTACTTCTCCTCCGGCAAGAGCTTCCTGCTCAGCGGGCTCCAGGGCGGCCTCGACGTCATCCAGGTCCCCACCGAGGACGGTGACGTCGACGACAAGTTCGTCGGACTGCTGCCCTCCTCACCTATCCCCACCACGTCCTGGCCGTTCAGCGTCGTCCCCGTGGACAGCCAGAGCGGCGTCGACCCCTCGGGCACCGGCTTTCTGCGGGTACGGTTCGCCGACGCGCCCCCGGACGAGTGGGAGGACGTCGGCGACTCCCCGGCGCCCGCCGTGGTCGAGGCGTACGCGATGGAGGAGGGCGACGTCGTCAACCGGCTCAGGCCGCACCGGGCGCGCGAGGTCGCCGAGGCGGAACTGCTGCTCGCCGACGCGCCCGTCCCCGCCAAGTTCTACGACCTGCCCGGCGTCGGATCCGCCAACACCACCCATGACGCGATCGTGCGACGGGCCATGCTCGACGCGGACTGCTACCTCTACGTCACCCCGGCCCACCGCACCCTCTCCGACGACGACCTCGGACTCATCCGCGCCCTGTACGACCACTGTCTGCTGCCGGGCCAGAACAACCAGCCCAAGCGGGTGGTCTGGGCGGTCACCGCGATCGACCTCGCCGCCAACCTCGACCGGCACAACCAGCCCGCCTGGAAGGCCACCGTCGCCCGCAACAACCGGTATCTGCGGGAGAACTTCCAGCTCCCGGACGGACGGCCCGACCTCGACTTCATCGGCGAGGGCTTTATCCCCGTCTCCCCGGCCTGGGAGGCGTCCGCGCTCCGGCTGGCGGCGGAGGGCGCCGAGGCGTCCGCCCACCGGGAACGCAAGAAGAGCAATATGGACACCCTCCGCCAGGCGATCGAGCACCTGATCACCACCGGCACCGGCACCCGCCATATCGCGGCCATCGCCGCCGAGGCCCGCTATCTGTTCGCCCAGCGGTACGAGGTCATCGCCGGGCGGCTCCAGACCGAACGGCTGGAGATCGACGAGCTGAGGGAACGGCTGGGACTCCAGCGCCTGCGCATCCAGAAGCTCGACACCGAGGTCCCCGTCATCCGGGAGCTTCTCCAGCGCGGTCTCGACGACCGCGTCCAGCGCGCCTCCCGCCCCTTCAACCGGCTCGGCGGCCGGCTGCACTCCGCGCTGGACGGCCTGATCCGGGTGACCGATGTCAGCAGGCCCGCGAAGGCCAACCAGGTCCAGGTCGCCAAGGCCCAGGCGCTGCGCGCCTGGCTGGAGTCGCCCACGGGCCCGGTCACCCTGTGGACCGGCGAGTACGACGCCTTCAAGCAGGACGCCGTCCGGGCGATCGACCGCGTCTTCGGCGACCCGGAGATCGCCGGCCGGCTGCCCGAGTTCCACTTCGACATCAACGATGTCTCCGTACCGCAGCAGGCGCGCCGCAACGCGACCCGGCACGACATCGTCCAGCGGGCCGCCGCGCTCGTCGGCATCGTCACCCCCGTGGCCGCCAGCGGAGGGTGGATGTACGGCCTCGCGGCGGCGGGGACCCTGCTGCCCCCGGCCGGTATGGTCGCCGGGGCCGCCGCCCTGGTCTATCTCGGCCTCCAGTACCGCAAGGGCCGGGCCAGCTCGCTCGACGTCCTGCGGCAGGAGTGGATCCAGGCCATCGATACGGAGGTGAGCGCCATCCGGGAGCAGTTCGCGCTGGCCACCGCCGTCCAGGGCGCCGATGTCATCGACCATCTGACCGACAACCTCGTCCAGTACCGGGAACAGCTCGTGGACTCCAGCGCGCTTATCCGCGAGCGTATCGACCAGCCGGAGAACCTCGCCCGTCAGGAGGTGATCGCGGAACTGGAGCCGCTCTGCGCCGAGGGGGCGGAGCTGCTGGCGATCCTCCGGTCGCTGGAGGCCCTCGCCCCGGCCGGCTGACCGGCCACCTCGCCCCCGTACCGACCCCGTTCCCTTCCCACCCGGGGCTGTTCGATGCCCCCTGTCCCCCCACCACCCCAGAGATCCCGACTCATGAACAGAGGAAGAGACATCCCCATGACCGACCCGGCCGACCGACCCCGTCACGCGCGGATCGACACCTCCGTCGCGCACAGCGCGCGGGTCTGGAACTACTGGCTCGGCGGCAAGGACCACTACGCCGCCGACCAGGCCGCTGGTGACGCGTACCGCGCCCGGTACCCCGATATCGAGCCCATGGCCAAGGAGTCCCGCGACTTCCTGGTGCGCACGGTCAGCTGGCTGGCGCGGGAGGCGGGCATCCGTCAGTTCCTCGACGCGGGCGCCGGTCTCCCCACGGCCGACAACACCCACGAGGTCGCCCAGCGGGTCGCGCCGGACGCGCGGGTGGTCTACGTCGACCATGACCCGCTGGTGCTGCTGCATGTCGACGCGATGGGCGCCAGCACCAGCGAAGGCGCCATGGACTACGTCCTGGCGGATATGCGTGACACGGATATCGTGCTCGACGCGGCGGCCGCCACGCTGGACCTCACCCGGCCCATCGCCCTGGTGATCAATGACGTCCTGGGCCATATCGTCGACTGGGACGAGGCGCTGGGTCTGGTACGCCGTCTGGTGGACCGCCTGCCCTCGGGCAGCTATCTCAGCCTCAGCCACGCCACCGCGGCCGACGAACGCCACCGCGCGGTCCAGGAGGAGTACAACTCCTCCGGCGCCATCCCCTATATCTTCCGTGAACCGGAGGTGACGAAGGCGTTCTTCGACGGGCTGGACCTGGTGGAACCGGGCTTCGTCTGCTGGCCCGACTGGCGGCCGGGACCGACCACCGGGACGCTGACCCGGCGGGCTCGGAGCAGTCCAGGACGCCGGCGATCTCGCGGTGGCTGTAGGCGAACGCGTCGCGCAGCACCACCGCGGCCCGCTCCGGCGGGGTGAGCCGTTCCATCAGGG
>NZ_JBHVHF010000525.1:0-3227 GCF_042800315.1 Streptomyces sp. NPDC057638 | reverse complement strand
CGGTGGCACCGGCCGCCGCCGCGCCCGGACCGCTGGCCACCGCGCCCGGACCGGAGGCGACCGAACCCGGGCAGACCGTGACCGCCACCAACGAGCCCGCGCCCGTGGGCGGCTCGCCCGCGCCCGCCAAGCCCGAGGCCGTCGTCACCATGGGAGACGGCTTCCTCGCCGGGGAGGGCGCCCGCTGGCTGGGCAACGCGCGCGGGCTCGGCAACTTCGGCGGGATCCCCCAGGCCCTGCGGGACGCCACCGACCGGGTGAAGACCACCGGGCTGGCCGTGACCGAGATCTACAGTGCCGACTGCCGCCGCTCCAGCGCCCTCGCGTTCACCCACGCCACCGCGCGGCGGATCAACATCGCCTGTTCCGGCACCGGGGCCGATGAGCTGGCCCGGTCCGTGGGCAGCGGCGCCACCCAGCTCCAGCGGCTGCGCGCCCTCGCCGCCAGCTACACCGTCACCACCGTCTTCCTCTCCGTCGGCGCCGTGGACGCCCGTTACACCGAGACGGTCAGGAGCTGCGCCGACGCCTGGAACCAGAACCGCTACTGCTCCACCGACCCGGCCGTCACCGCCCCCGCCGCCGAACGGATCGCCGCCGTCGGCGCGAAGGTCACCGCTGCCGTACAGGCGGTCCGCGCCGCCCTGCGGGAGCACGACCAGGCCACCCGTGTGGTGGTCCAGTCCTACCCCCTGCCGCTCGCCTCCGGGGAGGCCACGACCACCGCCGCGCACGACGAGAACGGCTGGGACCGCTGGAGCGTGTACGGCTGCCCCTTCTACGACCGTGATCTGCGCTGGCTCGCCACCGGGGTGGGCGCCGCCCTCAACACCGCCGTCAGGACCGCCGCACACGGCGCCGGAGCCGATGTCGTCGACCTCGGACGGCTCCTCGACGGCCACCAGGTCTGCGGCAAGGACCCGCTCCAGACGGCCTTCGCCACCGATGGCACGGTCTCCTCGCCCCCGCCCGCCCGCGCCGAGTGGGCCCGCTATCTGCCCCGGACCAGGGAGCCGCTGCCCGCGGGCGAGGAGCGGGAACTCCTCCACCCCAACTACTACGGCCAGCGTGCCCTCGGCCACTGCCTCAGTTCGGTCGCCGCCCACCTGGGCGCCTCGGCGGCGCCCCTGAGCGCGCGCTGTGTGGCCGCCGCGGGCAGCGCGCCCGAGGCGGTGACGGTGGTGTACGGGGAGTGAACCCCGTACGGCGGTGTCAGCGGACGGCGGCGGTACGGGTCGGGCGGTGTGCCGTCGCCGGAGCGAGCAGCCGCTCGGCCAGCCGGCCGAAGACCAGACCGAACGTGGCCCACAGCGCCGTCTGGACCGCCAGCGTCGCCAGCCGGAACTCCCAGAGCACGGAGGCGGGGAAGCCCTTCGGCACCTCCTCGAAGGAGGGCAGGAAGGCATAGGCGAGGGCGAGGACCGCGACGAGGGCGAGGACGGCGGCGACCGTCGCGTACCAGGTGCCGAGCCGGGGCACGAGCGCGCGGCCGAGGCGGATAGCGGCCACCGAGAGCAGCACGCTCAGCGCCACCATCAGGAAGTACAGCGCCGTCCGCTGGCCGATGGTGTCGGGGTCGCCGACGGCCGGGGGGTTCGGCGGGTACTTCAGATACGGCACGACGTACACGCTGAACAGCGCCCCGGAGGCGACCAGCAGCGCCGTGGCGCGCGGGCCGAAGCGGCCGATCCGGCCCAGCGCGACACAGTAGGCGAGGGCCGCGATCCCGCCGACGGCGACGCCGAAGACGAGGACGCCGGTGGCCAGGCCCGCGGTGGACTGGACGGCGCGGCTGACGAGTTCCTCGCCGCCGCCGTGGTCATGACTCTGCCGCTCCTCGAACGCGATGGCCGCGTCGACCGGCCCTTCGCCGAGGGTGTACGCGATGACCAGGGCGACCGCCCCGGCGATCAGCCCCGCGAGCATGCCGCGCAACAACAGGGCCCTGATGGTGAGGGAGTTCATAGGGGTGTACCGACGCTCTTTCCGTGTCTCGCCGTGACGCTCGGCCTCTGGGTGACGTGCGCGGTGCTCAGTGGCAGGGGAAGCCCAGGAGATGGCGTCCGTCGTGGACCCATTCGTGCACGGTCTCACCGGAGACGAGGGATACGGCGCCCTGCTCGGCGCCGACGAAGTAGAGCAGGACCAGCATCAGGACCCCGATGAAGGCGGCCCAGGGGGCGATGGCCCGCAGCGAGATGGGTGTCAGCTCCTGCGGCGCGGACGAGGGTACGGAAGCAGGGGTGGCCGACTGTGCCATGGCAGAACCTCCAGAGGGAACACGCGTCCCGTTCGTGGTGCCGGGACGAGGGCAGGGGGTCTGACTTCCCGGGGCCTTGGCCCATGGGTTCACAGTGGCGCGACCGTGCCGGAGTCTCACCGGGCTTCCGCTCTGCCTTCGTCATGTACACGTGACCGTACCGTGGGGGAGGCGCGCGCCGCTACGGTGCGCCGGGGGGTGGGTCAGCGGCGCTGACGAAGGCCGGGAGGGGTGGGTCATCAGGGTGGAGAGGGACGGGATATGACGGTCCGGCTGACGATGGTGACGCCCGCGCTCGACCAGGCGCTGCGCGAGGCGCGCTTCCCCGGCCCCGGGAGCGGCCAGGGTCTCGACGGGGCCGGTGAGCGGGCCGCCCGCGCGGCGGCGTTCGCGCCGCCGCCCGGCGCGCGGCTGTTCACCGGGCCCTCCCGGCGGTGCCGGGAGACCGCGCGGGCACTCGGACTGGACGCCGAGCCGCTGCCCGCGCTCGCCGACTGGGACGCCGGGAGCTGGGCCGGACGGACCCTCGCCGAGGTGGCGGCGGCGGAACCGGAGGCCGTGGCGCGCTGGCTGGCGGAGCCGGGCGCGGCCCCGCACGGCGGAGAGTCGCTGGAGGCGCTCCGCGCCCGGGTGGGGGAGTGGGTGCGCGGGGTGGGGGCGGCGAGCCCCGATGCGGTGACCGTGCTGACAGTGGTGGCAGAGGTGGCGGTGGTACGGGCGGTGCTGGTGGAGGCGGTGGGGCTGCCGTCGGAGGTCTTCTGGCGGCTGGACGTGCCCCCGCTGACCCGGGTCGAGCTGTCGGGGCGGGCCGGTCGCTGGAACCTGCGCTGTGGGGCGCCGCTGTGACGGGGCGTCGGCCGAGGGGCCCGATCCCGACGGAGGGCCTGGCCCCCCGTCCCCCTCCCTGGCCCGTACGGGTCGTTCCGGGCGGACGTGGTCCGGGCGGGACGGGGGGCAGGTCCCGTCC
>NZ_JBHVHF010000524.1:0-3227 GCF_042800315.1 Streptomyces sp. NPDC057638 | reverse complement strand
GCCGTACACCCGGCTCGGACAGGCCCTCCGCGGGGCGGCCCGAAGGAGGGTCCCGGGCGGCACGAGGGCCTGCGTCCGCCCCGTACGCGGGCGTCTCGGGCGGGGGCGCACGCAGACGCCCCGAACCGCGTACCGGTGGTTCGGGGCGTGACGGGGAGGGTCAGACCGCGCCCATGTCCGCGCTGAGCCAGCGCTCGGGGCGCATCCTGATGAGGAGCTGCTCGCCGTAGTTCTGATCGAAGGTCGTGAGGTACTCCTCCAGCCGCTCGGGGGCGACATAGCGGGCGCTGACCTCGCGCATCTGCTCCTTGGTGGCGATCTCGGTCGAGACGACCGGGCCTTCCACCGTCACATAGCGGACGGTGGGTTCCGCCCGGTCGACCATCAGGGAGAAGCGGCCCGCCGACGCGATGAGCTTCGCCTTGCGGGAGTCGACTCCGGTCACGATCCAGGCGTCGCCGCCGGGCGTGTACCCGTACCAGATGGGGATGTTGAGGGGGGCTCGGTCGGGGCTCTCACCGGAGTCCACCGCCAGCGCCGCGATATGCGGCTCGGCGAGGAACTGCTCACGCTCTTCAACGGACAGGGCCACGGATGACTCCTTCGCTCTGTGTCGTGCGGACTGTGCTGCCGTGGGCCGGTATGGCGTGATCAGCTTAACCAGCGGGGTGGGTACGGATTGTGTACAACCTGCGAAATCACGCGGCGAAATGGCCCTCACCAGCCGTTCCAAGCCTCATCCAATAGCACTTCTTGACAAAGAAGGTGCGGGAAGGCGCTCCCTGATGCCTCGCTTATCGCTTCCTTAACGCGACCATAAGGATGCCCAAGATCGCGCCCAGGCAGGCGACGTGGACGGTTCGAGGGGCTAACTTGCTGGTCACCGAGGCCGGTTCGAACATCCGCTCACCTCGTGAGCGGCGGGCCCCACCCGCCCGTTCGGGCCGGTCTCGGCCACCCCCCACGGATATCCCCCCACTGAGGAGAGTCACCATGACCGCTCGCCGCAAGGCCGCCACGGTCGCCGCTCTCGGTATCGCCCCGCTGGCCCTGACCGCGCTGGCCGCCGCGCCCGCGTCGGCGCACGGCTCGATGCAGGACCCGGTCAGCCGCGTCTCCGCGTGTTTCGCCGAGGGCCCGGAGAGCCCCGACTCGGCGGCGTGTAAGGCGCTGGTCGCGGCCGGGGGTACTCAGCCGCTGTACGACTGGAACGAGGTCAACCTCGCCGACGTCAACGGCGCCCACAAGCAGCGGATCCCGGACGGCAAGCTGTGCAGCGTCGGCCGGGAGAAGTACAAGGGTCTGGACGCGCCGCGCACCGACTGGCCGACCACGACGCTCAACTCCGGCACCAACACCTTCCGCTGGCGGGCCACGGCTCCGCACCGGGGCACGATGTCGCTGTACATCACCAAGGACAGCTACGACCCGACCAAGCCGCTGACCTGGAACGACCTTGAGGCGCAGCCGTTTGTCTCCCTCGTCGACCCGCCGCTGGTGAATGGCTCCTATGTCTTCCAGGGCACCCTGCCCAAGAAGACCGGCCGCCACCTGATCTACTCGATCCTCCAGCGTTCGGACTCCCCCGAGGCGTTCTACACCTGCTCCGACGTGGCGTTCGGCAACGGCGGCGGGGCGGCCCCGGTCGCCAAGGCCCCGTCCGAGGGCGCCATCACCGAGGGCACGACCAAGTCAACCGTCGACCACCAGGGCCACGGCGGTGACACCCCCGCCGAGAAGCAGGCCAACGCCCAGCACATCGCCCACCAGGCCGGGGCCCGCGCGGTGAACGGCACCACCGAGGCGAGCGGGCTGGTCACGGCCTCCGCCGGGGAGAAGCTCGCCGCCACCGGTGGCGACAGCACCACCGCCTATGTCGCGATCGGTGGCGCCGCCGCCCTGGCGCTGGGCGGGGCCGCGTTCTTCGGGGCCACGCGCCGCCGGGTGACCGGCCAGGGCTGACCCGGGGAAAGCAGCCCCACCGGGTGATCATCGGGGGCCTGACCACCCCCACCGGACCACATCACCACGGGGAAAGGCCCGCGCGTCCGTTGTCGATCCGTCAGTCGGCAACGGACGCGCAGGTCGTGGGCCTGGCGTTGGCCGGGTCCAGGGCGTTGGTGATCTCGTGGAAGGCGATCCGGTCCAGGGCGCCGATGGCCATATGCCCGGAGAGATCCAGCGGGCACCGGTCCTGGATCAGGACGTTGCGCACCCCGGGTCCGTCGAGGAACTGGCTGCGATACGGGGTGACCACCAGGTCATAGCGGGTGGCGATCACCGTGTACTGGACGCCGGGCACGGTGTCGCCGCCCGCGTTGAGACGGGTGAGGAACGGCGAGCCCGCGATCTGGTCGGCGAGGGCTGGTGTGGCCGCGGTCAGCAGGTCACGGGCGCCGGGGAAGAAGGCGAGCAGCCCGGTCAGACCGCTGAGCGTGGTGCCGTGGTTGCTGGGGGCGACGCCGACGAGGGCGTTCACCTTGGCCGCGCCACCGAGGAACTTCAGGTAGTGACGGGGCATCATGCCGCCCTGGGAGTGGCCGACGAGATCGACCTCGCGGGCTCCGGTGGCGGCGAGCACCCGGTCGACATAGGCGGCGAGCTGCCCGGCGGACCGGTCGACGGGTCCGAGTCCGTGGAAGAAGGGGACTCCGGGGAGCTGCCCGTAGTCGAGCGAGAAGACGCAGTAGCCGCGGCGGACCAGGTACGGGGCAAAGACGAGCCAGTTGTCGACGGAGTTGGCGAAGGTGCCGTGGACGAGGACCACGGGCCGGGGGTGGGCGGCGGAGGGACGACAGGAGAAGTCGTTCCAGCCGCGTGACGTGGTGGCAGTGGTGCTGGATGCGGTGGTGGTGGGCGCGGTACCGGCGGGCGCGGTGGTGACGGCGGCGGTCGCCGTGGCGGTGGGGGTCAGGGTGAGGGCCGCGGCGAGCAGGGCCGTGGCGACTGGGCTGAGCAGGCGTTTCCAGGAGGGCATGAGGGTTCTCCTCGCGGCTCGGCGGGGGGTGTGGACGGCGGAGGGCCGGGGCGCGGGCGTGCCGGGAGGCCGGTTGGTCGCTGTGGGGGGCGGCGTCCGTGTGCCGCTGCCGGGCGGGATCGCCGCCCGTACCGACGGAGGGGCCGGCGCCTTCCGAACGAGACTCCTGCCGTGTCCACGACAAGTTACCGGCGGTATGGCGCCGGTTGGAAGTTACGCGCGAGTAAAAAAACGAGACCTCCGGCCGGAG
>NZ_JBHVHF010000523.1:0-3230 GCF_042800315.1 Streptomyces sp. NPDC057638 | reverse complement strand
CAGCGCCGCGCCCGCGCGCGCCCACCCTGACACGGAAGCGGCCGCCGTACGCGCCCCTCCCGCCGAACACCCCACCCGGCGGTGCCCCAGCCCGGCGCCGCCCCCCAGCCCCCCCCCGGACGGATCACCGTGCCCCGCATCCGCTACAACCCCGAGAGCATCGTCATCCCCGCCGACCCCGCCGCGATCCTCGAATGGGCCGCCTGCCACATCACGGCCGTCGGCCTCCACCAGGGCTCCGAGCTCTTCGCCGGCATCGGCCGTACGGTCACTCTCCCCTGCTGGCCCCGGGGCGCCATCGACGTGGCCGCCGGAAACGGCCGAGGAAGCAGCAGCCGAACCTACGACTGGGCCGCCATCGGACGAGGTCGGGACCAGGCATACCGCGCCTTCGCCGAGTACCTCGCCGGGTGCCCGCTCGCCGCCGACACCACCGACAGCGCCCGATGGCTCCACCGATCCGTCATGGACGAGTGGAGCGCGGTTCCCGGGAGGACCGCCGAGCAGGCCGCCCAAGCCCTCCGAGCCGCCGCAGGAACCATTCACCGCCTCTTCTGACCCCGCCCCGGCACCACCGAGCGCACACCCGCCCGCTCTCACCCACTTCTACGGAAAGGCCCTTCCCATGCAGCTCACGGCCACCCGCCCGCAGCCCGACACCCGCCGATTCCCCCTGCACGTCCGCAGCGACTGCCTCACCACCTCGACGTGGTGGCTTGTCCAGACGCGTTCGGGAACCCTGATGTTCACCCTGTGCCCGGACCAGTCCTACGCCCCTGTCAACGTCTACGAGGCCGGCTACCTCGTACCCATCCGGACCCGGGAAATCTGCGACCCGGCAGAACGCCCCCACATCCCCCGCGAAGTCCGCCCCGACCACAGCGCGGCCAAGGAATCCTGCCCCGTCCCTGCCCATCACCCCGTGTGGCAGATGAGGCTGCACCAGGACGCCCCGACCACCTGACACCGAAAGCCGGGGCGCCCATCCCCAAGACCGGGCGCCCCGCCGCCGCAGGGGCCGCGGACGCGGCGGCATCGAGCCGCCCCGCCCGCGTACGCCCGCCGTCGGTCGGCCAGCCCCCGGCCGGCGTCCTCCGCCGAACCCGAAAAGGACCACATCGTCATGACCACCCCGACCGCCGTCGACCCGCCCGGCTGCGGCTGCACCGGGTGCATCACCGGGCAGTACGTCCCCCTCGACCGGGCCACCGCCCAGGACGTCGCCGCCCTGCTCAGAGGCCAACTCCCCAACCACACCGGCACCGCTCTCCGCGTGACCGTCGTGTACGCGCTCAACCCCGGTGGCGCCCTGGCCGACGCCGTACCGGACACCGTTCGCGTCGACTGCCAAGACCTCTCCTGGGACCTGGAGCCCTGGCACGCCCGTCCGCCCCAGCCCCCGTCCGGGCGCTGAAGGCAGCGGCGGCATCAAGCCGTCGTGCCCGCGTACGCCCGCCGGTCCCCCCGCGGCGCTCCTCCGCCGGAAACCGAAGAACAACCTGCTCGCTCCGACGGAGCGCCGCCGCGATGCCTCCCGCCCGTTCCCTCTACTCCTTGCGAGGAATCCATGTCGCCGACGCCGTTCATCATCGGCCCCCGCTTCGACCAGCACCGTCATCGCCCCGACTTCGGCGAACAGTGGACCGAGCACATGCGCGTGCTCGGCAACCGGGTCTTCTACTTCCAGCGCCACACCACCGCTGAAGGGTGGAGCACCACCCGGGCCCTGGAGCGCATCCCCGCAGTGTTCGTCTCCGTACCTGGCCTCCCCGGCGGCGCGCCGGGCCTGGGGCCGTCGTGGCGCGTCATCCACGAGTGGTCGCTCGTTCCGTAGCCGCTCACCGTGCCGGCCCGGGGCGCACTGTCGCGTCCCGGCACCGTGCCGCCCGCCATCTGCGGGCCCGGCGACACCGTCGAGTCGCAGGGCCCGCGCACGTCACCGCCCCCTGCCCGGCGGCCCCGCCGCCCTTCCCGAGATCGAAACGGTCATGACCATCACCACTGAACAGCCGCCAGCCGCCTACGCAGAGCAGCACCTCGGCCGATACGGCCTCCTGCGGATGGACATCACCACCAACCCGGCCGACACCAGAAGCACCTACAAGCTCCGCGGCCCCCATGTCCACGGCCACGCGGTCCTCTCACCGGGAACCCGGCTCGCGGACCCCACCGAGCCGCCCCGCCCGTGGGCGGCCGACCTCCTGGTCCTCTTCGGCACGGAACCCGCAACGCCCGCCCACCAGCGGGCGGATCCGCTGACGATCAACGGCATCACCCTCGCCAGCCTCACCCGCGTGTCCTTCGAACGCCTCGACGCCGGCGCCCCGGTGCGCACCTCCCGGCGGGACAAGGACTCCAACCCGGTCCCCCTGCCGCCCGCCACCCGCCGGCACGCCGAGGCCGTGCTCGGAGCCGTCGTTGCCCACTGGCGAACCAGGCCCGACCGCGAAGCCCTCGAACGCACCGGCCGGCAGATCGCCGCCACCAACCACCTGGAGACGTACAACAAGGAGCTGCACCGCCTGGACCAGGTCCTCAGCGACACCCGGGCCGCCCGGGAAAGGGCCTCCCGGCGCATCGCGGCCCTTCACGCCGCCGTCACCACCCCGGTGTGACCAGTCCGCGCCCAGATCGTTGACCGCGGTGTGCCGAGGAAACCGAGACTTCACCAAGTCCGTGATCCGCTCCAGGGCGTCCGCGTCGACCAGGTGCTCACCCTCACCCGCACCATCGACGCCGGGGGCGGTGTCGACCGCCCGGTCCTCGCGGCCCTCAACCCCCGCAGCATCGGTGTGGGTGTACTTGAGTTCGACGCGGTCGGCTGGCTGCCCCTCTGGCACAACTGGGCGGAGAGCCTGCACCAGACCCTCTCCCGCTGGGTGGCGCAGTACGGGACGGCCAACCCCCAGGAGTACCTGGACGTCCGCTCCGGACTCGACCTGGACATGTCGCCGGCGGGCCTCGTCCAACCCGCACTCCTCGGCTTCGAGGTCGTGGGCGGCCCCACCCTGGCCGTGCACCACTTCAACGGCCCCTGGCCCCTGCTGCGGCTCCTGTTCACGACACGGAGCCCCCGGAAGCGCGGCTTCGTCACCATCGGCGCCGCGGAGGCCGCCGACCTCCGCGACCTGGTCGCCGGGTGGCTCCGCGACTGGCCCGCCGCACACTGACGCCCCGCCAGGGCTCTCCGGTCCGCGGCAGGAACTCCAGGCCGGGGCTCCGCCCCGGGG
>NZ_JBHVHF010000522.1:0-3233 GCF_042800315.1 Streptomyces sp. NPDC057638 | reverse complement strand
GGCCGGGGGCGTCCGCAGCCGGAGGGCCTCATTACAGGTACTGCCCGGTGTTCGCCACCGTGTCGATCGAGCGGCCGGTGTCGGCGCCCTGCTTCCCGGTGACCAGGGTGCGGATGAAGACGATCCGCTCGCCCTTCTTGCCGGAGATACGAGCCCAGTCGTCGGGGTTCGTGGTGTTCGGCAGGTCCTCGTTCTCCTTGAACTCGTCCACACACGCCTGGAGCAGGTGGGCGACCCGGAGCCCCTTCTGGTTGTGGTCGAGGAAGGCCTTGATCGCCATCTTCTTGGCCCGGTCCACGATGTTCTGGATCATGGCCCCGGAGTTGAAGTCCTTGAAGTAGAGGACTTCCTTGTCACCGTTGGCGTAGGTGACCTCAAGGAAGCGGTTCTCCTCGGACTCCGCGTACATCTGCTCCACGACCGACTGGATCATGGCCTGGGCGGCGGCTTCCTTGGACCCGTTGTGCTCGGTCAGGTCGTCGGAGTGCAGCGGCAGCGAGGCGGTCAGGTACTTGGCGAAGATGTCCTTCGCCGCCTCCGCGTCCGGACGCTCGATCTTGATCTTCACATCGAGGCGGCCGGGGCGCAGGATCGCGGGGTCGATCATGTCCTCACGGTTGGAGGCGCCGATCACGATCACGTTCTCCAGGCCCTCGACGCCGTCGATCTCGGCGAGGAGCTGGGGGACGATCGTGTTCTCCACATCCGAGCTGACACCGGAGCCGCGGGTACGGAAGAGGGACTCCATCTCGTCGAAGAAGACGATCACGGGGGTGCCCTCGGACGCCTTCTCCCGGGCCCGCTGGAAGACCAGCCGGATATGGCGCTCGGTCTCGCCGACGTACTTGTTGAGCAGCTCGGGGCCCTTGATATTGAGGAAGTAGCTCTTCCCCGCGGGCTGCCCGGTCACCTCGGCGACCTTCTTGGCAAGGGAGTTGGCGACGGCCTTGGCGATCAGCGTCTTGCCGCAGCCGGGCGGGCCGTAGAGCAGGATGCCCTTCGGCGGGCGGAGCTCGTGCTCCTTGAAGAGGTCGGGATAGAGATAGGGGAGCTCGACGGCGTCGCGGATCATCTCGATCTGGCCGCCGAGGCCGCCGATCTTGTCGTAGTCGACATCGGGGACCTCTTCGAGGACCAGCTCCTCGACCTCGCTCTTGGGGACCACCTCGTAGACATAGCCCGAGCGCGGTTCGAGCAGCAGGGCGTCGCCGGGCCGGATCGTGATGTCCAGCAGGGGCTCGGCGAGCCGGACCACCCGCTCCTCGTCGGTGTGGCCGACGACCAGGGCGCGCTCGCCGTCCTCCAGGATCTCCTTGAGGGTGACGATGTCCCCGGCACGCTCGTAGGCCATCGCCTCGACCACGTTGAGCGCCTCGTTGAGCATGACCTCCTGGCCGCGCCGGAGATCCTCCAGCTCGACACTGGGGCTGACATTCACCCGGAGCTTGCGGCCCCCGGTGAAGATGTCGCAGGTGCCCTCCTCGTTCGCCTGAAGGAAGACACCGAAACCGGCCGGCGGCTGGGCGAGCCGGTCGACCTCCTCCTTGAGGGCCACGATCTGGTCGCGGGCCTCACGGAGCGTGTTGGCGAGCCGCTCGTTCTGAGCGGACACGCCAGCCAGGTTCGTCTGCAACTCGACGATCCGCTCTTCGAGAATCCTCGTATGACGCGGAGAGTCGGCGAGCTTGCGGCGCAGGACGGCGATTTCCTGCTCTAGGTAGGCAACCTGGCCGGCTGGGTCCTCAGACCCCCGCCCCGGCCGGATGCCGCGGTTGATGTCGTCGTCGTGGGCTGCCACGGTCCTCACCTCCTCCAAGGGGAGCTGGACGCTTCCTGACCCTACCTGGGCGGG
Organism: Streptomyces sp. NPDC057638; assembly: GCF_042800315.1. Lineage (NCBI taxonomy): Bacteria > Bacillati > Actinomycetota > Actinomycetes > Kitasatosporales > Streptomycetaceae > Streptomyces > Streptomyces sp. NPDC057638. Next base: position 1,381 of record NZ_JBHVHF010000522.1, on the reverse strand, counting down.
TGGTGATTGAAACCCCTAGATCACAAAGACGGCTGGGGCGTGTCCGATCTTCACCCTTGCGCTCTCCCTCCCGCCAGGGGAATACCCACCCATCAACATCGGAAAGCGGGCGGTTGTATCGTCGAAGCGTTCAACACCCGTCAGGGCTGGCACGACTTGCGTCACCTTGCCTCACCCGACGAAGAAAACGGCAGGAGAGATGAGCGTGCAGCAGGAGTCGTCGACGGATGGTGCCACCGAGGCCCTGGAGGTCTGGATCGACCAGGACCTCTGCACCGGGGACGGCATCTGCGCCCAGTACGCCCCGGATGTGTTCGAGCTGGACATCGACGGGCTCGCCTATGTGAAGAGCGCGGACGACGAGCTGCTCCAGCAGCCGGGCGCCACCACCGCGGTGCCGCTGCCGCTGCTGCGGGACGTCGTGGACTCGGCGAAGGAGTGCCCGGGCGACTGTATTCACGTACGTCGGGTTTCGGACAGGGTCGAGGTCTATGGACCGGACGCGGAGTGACCACTTCCGTACGGTGAGCTGACGAGAACGCGATCATACGAAAGGGCGGGCCCGGCCGGGCCCGCCCTTTCGTTCTTCCGTCTGCGCCGTCGCCCTCTCATACGGGGGCGCGGCCGTGTCTCAGACCGTGTCCGCGGCGGGCGCGGAGGGGGCGGTACGGACGAAGGCGCCGCCCCTCCAGTGCCAGGCGGTCCGTTCGGTGAGGTCGGGGCAGCAGAGCGGGACCGTGTCGGAGGAGTAGCCGAGCACGGTGGCCGTGACGACGCCGTCACGGACGGCGAGCTCCGTCACGTTCTGTCGTGCCCGGGGGTCGATCAGGGTGGCGACCACCCGGGGGCCGCCGGGGCCGCCGGTGAGCACGTAGAGCCCGCTGGGCGGGGTGCCGGAGCCCGCCTGGCAGCGGGCGGCGACCACGGTCTCCGGGGAGCTGTCGCCGTCGAGGTCGCCCGCGGCCCGCGCGGTGGTCTGGGTCGGCCGCCCGGCGCACTCCAGCGGGAGCGGTACGGCGTCGGGATGGGGCGCGGGGGCCGGGGTCCGGGCCGGTGCCGGGCCCGCCGTGCCGCCCGGCGGGGTGGCGGTGGCGCGGTCGGGCTGGAGCAGCGCGGCGCCCGCGATGACCGCGGCCAGCGCCGCCGCCGTGGCGAGCCAGTGGACCGGTCGAGTCCGGTGGTGGGCGTGAGCGCGGACGGCGGAGTTCTGCACCCGTGGAGTCTCCTGTGGGAGGGGCGGCGGAGGGAGGTCTGCATCGTGCCATACGTCACAACGCCCGGGAACGCCGGGGCGGTCGGGCGGACGAGCGGGCCGGGGAGCGGCTCACCGGGCGCCGGGCGGGCCCACGCGTCCGGCGCACGCGTCCGGCCGCGGCGGGTC
>NZ_JBHVHF010000521.1:0-3236 GCF_042800315.1 Streptomyces sp. NPDC057638 | reverse complement strand
GGGACCGGGCACATGCCCCGGTCCCCGGCCGGTCAGGGCCGTGGGAGGTCAGTCCCCGGCCCCGGCGGGGTCCGCGGTGCCCAGGTACTCCCGCAGCAGCCGGAACAGATGCGCGATGGCCTCCGCGTGCTGCTCGGGTGTGAAGGAGGCGAGGTCACGGGAGCGCCGGCCGGTGCCCAGGTCCGCGAGGACCAGGTTCCACCAGACCCACTCGGGCAGGCCCACGCCCCGGCCGTTGATCCAGGCGCCGAAGGCCCGCATCGTCCCGCCGCCGGTAGCCGCGTCGAGTCCGTCCAGATAGGCACAGACCTCTCCGTAGGAACCGCTCATGGTGAACAGGCGGGCGCGCCCGTCGAGACGTTCGACGAACGCGCCGAGTGCGCTCGCGTGGTTCATCCCCTCACTCTCCCCTTCCCGGGGGTGCGGTGCGCGGCACCGCATCCGGACGGAACGTCACTTCTTCTTCTTCCACTCATGGAGATCCGGGTAGTCCCACTGGGTCTTCCACTCCTCCAGCGGCATGCCGCCGGCCCCGGTGAACTGGTCGTACACCCGGCCGTCCTTGATGACGAAGGTGTGGTGCCCCCAGTCCTCGTTGGCCAGCTTGTACGGGCCGAGGACCGGGAACCCCTTGGGCGTGATGGTCCAGATCTCCCCGCCGATCCTCTGGTGGAGCTTCTCCGCGAACTCGTCGCAGCCCGCGTTGTGCACCAGCACCGGGGTCCGGCCCGCCGTCACGTAGAACGTGTGCAGCTGCTTGACCGTGAGGGTGTAGGTCCGGGCGTCCTTCTTGGTGAAGGAGCGGTTCGCGCTGACCGTGACCTGCTCGCCCCGGTCGGTGCGCAGGGTCGTCCCCGGGGTGAGGTGCTGCGCCTCGACCCACCGCCACGCCGACGGCGACCAGAAGAGGTGCTCGTGCGTCGCGGTCAGCTTGCGCGGACCGTCACGGGTGGCGACGGTCAGCTCGCTGAAGGTCCGGTCGGCGTCGGTGACGATGACCCGGGTGACCTCACGGGCGCCGGTGACCCCGGTGTACGGGTCGGTCGCCAGGACCTTCTCGCCCACTCGGATGTCCTGGATGTCCTCCGTGGAGGTCCCATCGCCCAGGACGACCTGGGTGCCGGGCAGGAAGCAGTTGGTGCACGGCACCCGCCGCAGCGCCTTCAGACTGTCGTACGCCTTGTCCAGCAGCTTGAGCTTCGAGCCGACGGCCACCTCGCCCATGAGCTGGCCACAGGCCCACAGATCCTTCTCGTTGGCGCACTCCTCCAGCTCACCGAGGCCGAGCAGCTCCTTGCCGGTGTCCGTCAGCTTGGTCATGGCCTCGTTGAGCGCGGGGCCCTGAGAGATGATCTGGCACAGGATCTCGTTCTGCATGCACCAGCGGACCGGGTTGTCGGCGGCCTCGCAGCCGAGGATGCCGCACCGGTACTGGGCGCGGGCCTGGGCGCCCGGGTCCTGGGCCGCCTTCTCCCGCTCGGCCAGCTCGGCCTTGCGCCGGGCCTCCTCTTCCTCCCGGAGCTTCTTCACCGCGATGGAGAAGGTGTCCAGGGCGGCCTTCTCGGCCGCCTCGGCGTCCTTGCCCGCCGCGATGGCCGACGCCTTCGCCTGGTTCGCGGACTCCCACGCCTGGGCGGCGTGGGTGTTCGCGATCTCCGCCGACAGGGTGGCGTCGGCGGCGGATACGGCGGCGTTGTTGGCGGCCCGGTGGGCGTCGGCCTCGGCCGCGCGGGCGACCCGGGCGGACTCGGCCGCCTGCGCCGCCGACGCCTCCGCGTCCTTGGCGGACGCCTTGGCCTGGTCGGCGTAGTTCTGCGCCTGCGCGGCCGAGTCCTTGGCCTGCTGGGCGTAGACGGCGGCCTCCGCGGAGGCACGGCGGGCGATGGCCGCGACCTCACCGGCCAGCGCGGCGCTCTGCTGTGCCTTGGCGGCGACGACGGCCGCGCCCGCGATCAGGTGCTGGACCCGTGCCACGTGGGTGGCGGTGAGCCGGTCCTTGCGCTGGGCCATGTGCTGACCGGACTCGCTGAACCGGCTCAGCAGGTAGGTGGGCCCCTCCATCGCGATCCGCGCGGCCGCCTTGACCTCGGGGCCGCCGCTGCCCAGCAGCTGGGTGGCGTTGACCCGGTTGTCCGCCTCGCGGGCGGTGTGCTGCCCGGTGCGGAGGAACGTCCGCAGGTCGGCGGTGTCACTGGACGCCATCGCGGCGAGACCGGCCTGTCGTACGCCCGCCCCGCCCTTGTCGATCAGCCGGGTGACGGCGATACGGAAGTCCGCCTCACCCGCCCGGTACTGGCCCTCGGCGAGGAAGGCGCTGATCGCCGTGGTGTCGCCCTTGAGGGCGACCTCGGCGGCGTCCCGCACCGGCTTGATCTCACTCTCCAGGGCGAGGCGCTCCACCTGGGCCCGCTCGTCCTCCTGGATGGCCTTGCGCCAGCCGGTGCGCACATAGGTGAGGACATCGGCGTCCGAACCGGCGAGGGCGACCTCGGCGGCCATCTGGCTCCAGGGCGCGCCCTCCCGCATCACCTGCACGGCCAGCGCGCGGCCCTTGGCGGCGACCGTCGCCGGGTCCGCGCCGGGGGCCGACGCCTCGGCGGCGAGCCGCTCGATCTCCGCCTTGCGGGCGGCGACGGCGTCGGCCGCCCGCCGCTGGTCGGCCCGCCGCTCGTCCTCCTCGATCTTCAGATCGCGGGCGTGCTCGATTCCGGCGTTGGTACGGGTGCGCAGCTCGGCGGCCTCGATGGCCTGGGCCACGGTGTGGACCTTGCGGGCCTGGGCGACGGCGCGGCTGGCGGCGTCGGCCGCCTTCTGCGCGTTCTTGGCGTGCTCGGTGGACCTGGCCGCCGCGTGTGCCGCCTCGCCCGCGTGCTGGGCCGCCTCGTCGGCGGCCTTCGCGGAGGCGTTGGCGTGCGCGGCGGCGGAACGGGCCGCGTCGCGCGACTCGGCGGCGGCGTCGGCGGCCTGGAAGGCCAGCGCGGACGCCTCCTCGGCGGCACGGGTCGCCTCGCCGGCGTGACGGCGGGCGGTGGCCGCGGCCGCGCGTGCCTCGGCCGCGTGCCGGTCCCCGGCCGCCGCGTGGTTGCTGGCCGCCACGGCGGCGTCGGCCGCGAGCACGGCGTTGCCGCCCGCGCTGATGGCCGCCTTGGCCGCGTTGCCCGCCTCACGGGCGGCGATGCTGGCCTGGTCGGCGGCCTGGGCACCGGTCTCGGCGCTCTTGGCCGCACCGCGTGCGG
>NZ_JBHVHF010000520.1:0-3281 GCF_042800315.1 Streptomyces sp. NPDC057638 | reverse complement strand
GGCCCGGGGCTACTGCCCCAGGCCCGCGCCCGCTCCGTTCCCGCCCGCTCCGTTCCCGCCCGCTCCGTTTCCGCCCGCTCCGTTCCCGCCCGGGTCGGGACCACGCTGTCCGGCCCTCCTCCGCCCTCCTCCGGCCTCCTCCGGCCCTCGTCCCGCCCGGGGAGAACCTCCGCGCGGAGGGCCCCGGTGGCCCCACCAGCCCCGCCGCCCGTTGACGATCAAGGCGATTTATCGACTTCCGCCGCCCCTTGGTTCGATCTTCACCGGAATCTTTGTCCCGCTGTGAGTGATATGCACCCCCTCGAACCGGGGGCTTGACGATGTCCGGGGCGCACGGCCCCCCGGGATCCGCGTACGTTAGGGGCAACGCCAGCCGCTGAGGGAGCAGTCTTGGCACGGAATATCGGCAGCCGGTACACGGCCCACCAGATTCTCGGGCGGGGCAGCGCGGGCACGGTCTGGGCCGGTGAGGGCCCCGACGGGCCCGTCGCCATCAAGCTCCTGCGGGAGGATCTCGCGGCCGACCAGGAACTGGTCGGCCGTTTCGTCCAGGAGCGCACCGCGCTGCTCGGACTCGACCACCCCCGGATCGTCTCCGTCCGCGACCTCGTCGTCGATGGCAACGATCTGGCGCTTGTGATGGACCTGGTCCGGGGCACGGATCTGCGCAGCCGCCTGGACCGCGAGCGACGGCTGGCCCCCGAGGCCGCCGTCGCGATCACCGCCGACGTCGCCGACGCGCTCGCCGCCGCGCACGCGGCGGGCGTGGTCCACCGCGATGTGAAACCGGAGAACATCCTCCTCGACATGGCGGGCCCGCTCGGCCCGGCCGGGGCCCATCCCGCGCTGCTGACCGACTTCGGTGTCGCGAAGCTGATCGACACCCCGGGCCGCACCCGCTCCAACCGGATCATCGGCACCCCGGACTATCTGGCCCCCGAGATAGTGGAGGGCCTCCCGCCGAGGGCCGCCGTCGACATCTACGCCCTCGCCACGGTGCTGTACGAGCTGCTCGCCGGGTTCACTCCCTTCGGTGGCGGACACCCGGGCGCCGTGCTGCGCCGCCATGTCACCGAGACCGTCGTGCCGCTGCCCGGCATCCCCGATGAGCTGTGGCGGCTGGTGGTCCAGTGCCTGGCCAAGGCCCCGGCGTCCCGGCTGCGCGCCTCCGAGCTCTCCGCGCGGCTGCGGGAGCTGCTGCCACTGCTGCACGGTCTGCCGCCGCTCGACGTCGACGAGCCCGGCGCCGAGCACGCCCCGGAACCGTATGAGGAGGACGAGACCGAGCCCGGTGCGGAGGAGCGCCGACGGGGAGCGGTCTCCCTGGTCCCGGGCGCGGCGCCCGCCGACTCCAACCGCGACACCCACACCTCGATGCGGGTACCGGCCCCGGACGAGCTGGCCGGAGGGGCGCACGGCACCGCGCGCGCCCCTCGCGCGCCGGGCCAGCGCCGCCCCGGCTCGGCCCGTAACCGCACCGGCCAGGGCGCGGCGGTCGTGCGCCGCCGCCGGATCGCGCTGAGCGCGGCGGGCGTCGCGGTGGCGGCGGCGCTGGGCGTGGGCGGCTGGTTCGCCCTGGGCGGCGACGAGGCGGAGAAGCCGCGCGACTCCCCGCGCTCGGCCACCGCGGAGCCGTGATCCGCGGGCGGTGAGCACCCCGGGCCCGTGAGCGCACCCGGGCCCGGCCCGCCCGCCTGGGGACTGTCCCGGCCGGGGTGCGCCGCCACCCGTGTGGCGGCGGCCTGCCCCCGCGCCCGCCGCCCCGCCCGTCCGCACGCGTCCCCCGCAGCGTCGCGTCCCTGTGGCCCCGCGCCGGTAGGTCGTACCCGCCGCACCCGCCGCACCCGTACGTCGGTACCCTCCGCACCCGTCGCTCTCATGCCCCCGCGGCCCGTGCCCGTACGCACCGATCCGTGGGTCCGTAGCCGCGCCGCCGGACCGGGCGCCGGTCCCTCCCCGTACACCGCTCCCGTCCGCCCACGGCCGTGGATCCGCCCGCCGCCGGGTGCGTACGGCGGCGGGGGCGGCGGCCCACGGCCGGGGCCCCGGGCGTCACGCGGGGCCAGGGGGCCGCAAGCGCCCGTACAGCCGTTAGGCTGGACCCGTGGCAGTCGTCGATGTATCCGAAGAGCTGAAGTCCCTCTCCTCGACCATGGGGTCGATCGAGGCCGTCCTGGACCTCGACAGGATGAGGGCTGACATCGCCGTGCTGGAGGAGCAGGCCGCGGCCCCGTCCCTCTGGGACGACCCGGACGCGGCACAGAAGATCACCAGCCGGCTCTCCCACCTCCAGGCCGAGCTGCGCAAGACCGAGGCCCTCCGGAGCCGGATCGACGACCTCGGTGTCCTCTTCGAGCTGGCCGAGGCGGAGGACGACGCCGACACCCTCGCCGAGGCCGAGTCCGAGCTGACCGATGTCCGCAAGGCGCTGGACGAGATGGAGGTCCGCACCCTGCTCTCCGGCGAGTACGACGAGCGCGAGGCGCTGGTCAACATTCGCGCGGAGGCGGGCGGCGTCGACGCCTCCGACTTCGCCGAGCGGCTCCAGCGGATGTATCTGCGCTGGGCCGAGCGCCACGGCTACTCGACCGAGATCTACGAGACCTCGTACGCGGAGGAGGCGGGCATCAAGTCCACCACCTTCGTGGTGAAGGCGCCGTACGCCTACGGCACGCTCTCGGTGGAGCAGGGCACCCACCGGCTGGTGCGTATCTCGCCCTTCGACAACCAGGGCCGCCGCCAGACCTCCTTCGCGGGTGTCGAGGTGCTCCCGGTCGTCGAGCAGAGCGACCATGTCGAGATCGACGAGTCCGAGCTGCGGGTGGATGTCTACCGCGCGTCGGGCCCCGGCGGCCAGGGCGTGAACACCACGGACTCCGCCGTCCGTATCACCCACCTCCCCACCGGCATCGTGGTCTCCTGCCAGAACGAGCGCTCCCAGATCCAGAACAAGGCGAGCGCGATGAACGTCCTCCAGGCCAAGCTCCTGGAGCGCCGCCGCCAGGAGGAGCAGGCCAGGATGGACGCCCTCAAGGGCGATGGCGGCAACTCCTGGGGCAACCAGATGCGCTCCTACGTCCTGCACCCGTACCAGATGGTCAAGGACCTGCGGACGGAGTTCGAGGTCGGCAACCCGCAGTCGGTGCTCGACGGCGAGATCGACGGCTTCCTGGAGGCCGGGATCCGCTGGCGCAAGCAGCAGGAGAAGTAACACCTCCCACGGTCAGGGCGCGGACCCGGACCGTCGCGGACAGCGTGAGAGGGCGCCCGGCCACCGCGGC
>NZ_JBHVHF010000519.1:0-3284 GCF_042800315.1 Streptomyces sp. NPDC057638 | reverse complement strand
CGGCTGACGCGTGGCGCGCACCGGGGCCCTCGCCGTCGTGACGCGCGGCGGCCGGTGACCGGGCCGTCCGTCTCCGCACCCCCCGTATCGCCTCGTGCGGTACGGAGGAGTGCCGGTTCCGGCTCCGTACGGTACGGGGGCGGGCCCGCCGAGCCCGTACGACGGCGGGTCACACCGCCGCCGTACGCGAGGCCCTCAGCCCTCGCGCGGTACCGCGAAGAGCAGTTCGGGACGCTCCCAGAAGATCTTCGACGAGATGGCCGGGGCCATGCCGGTACGGCGGGCGCCGACGCTCTGGTAGAAGCCCTCGGCGGGCGGGTGGGAGATCACCCGGACTCCGGAGAGTCCGGCGGTGCGGGCCTGGTCGAGCATATGGGCGATCAGCCGCCGTCCGACGCCGCGTCCCTGGGCCGCGTCGGCGACGAACATCAGGTCGAGTTCGGCGTCGGCGACCACCAGGGCGTAGAAGCCGAGGAGCGCGCCATCGGGGTCGGAGGCGAGGAAGACCTGGTGGGTCTCGATGTAGTCGGGGCCGACCACGTATCCGTCCACCATGGCCCGGTAGGGCCCCTCATACGCGCGGGAGCGCCGCACCATGGTGGTCAGCGCCTTGGCGTCGCCCGCCTCCGCCCGGCGTATCCGGAGGCCGTCCCGATCCGCCGCCGTCAGATGTGAACTCATGGAGTGAGTATTACATCCCCAGGTGAACGGGGTGGACCATACGGTGACGCCATCACTCCACGGCGTCCAGGAAGAGACATAGCGGATGCCCGGCCGGGTCCCTGAGCACTCGCGTATCGCCGCCGTCCTGCCGCACCGCGGGCAGGGTGGCACCCAGCGCGAGGGCGCGCCGGGTCGCCGCGTCGAGGTCATCCACCCGGAGGTCGAGATGGATCATCTTCTGCTGCGCCCCGGGGGTCTCGGGCCAGGTCGGCGCCACATACCCCGCCTCGGACTGGAGCGACAGCCCCAGCCGCCCGTCCGGCGACCGCAGATGGACCCAGTCCGGCTCGCTCGCGCGCTCCTCCCAGCCGAGCAGCGCGCGGTAGAAGTCGGCGAGCGTCCGGGCGTCGGGGCAGTCGATCACCACACTGGAGAGGGTGAACCGGGGTATCGCGGTCATCCATCGGCCTTTCGTTCGCGGGGCGGGCACAGGGCCGCCGGCGGCACGCGGCGCGCGGCCGCCGGAAAACGGTCTGGCGTGTCGGCGGCGGACGCGGTGGAATGTGCGCGCACTCCCGCGTGATCGTCACTTCCGCCCCAGGAGACACCATGACGAGATCCACCGTACGAGGCAGAACGGCGCTCCGGCTCGGCATCACCGCGCTCGCCGTCACCCTGGCCGTGCCCCTGACCACACCCGCCGCGTCCGCCGCCACCCCGGCCGAACGCACCCCCGCGTTACGCGTCAGCGACGGAGCGACCCAGCCCGTCTTCTCCCGCGCCGAGGCGATCCGCCAGGTCGTGGACATCGAGACGGAGACCGACAGCGACCTCGACGGCGTCCGGGACCGGGTCCGGATGCGGATCCTGCGGCCCAAGGAGACGGACGCCGGGCTCAAGGTCGCCACCATCGTGGAGGCGAGCCCCTACTGGGGTGGCGGCAACGACGTACCGTTCCACCCCGTCGACGTGGACGAGGACGGACTGCCGTCGGCCCGGCTGGGCGGCCCGGCCCGGCGGCCGGGACTGCTGCCGGAGTCCTCCGGCGCACCCACCGACGCCCTCCCCAGGGCCTCCAGCGCGTTCCCTGGCTACACCGACAACTACTTCCTCCCCCGCGGCTACGCCGTCGCCCAGCTCGACAGCGTCGGCACCGGTGGCTCGACCGGCTGCCCCACCTCCGGCGGGCGCAACGAGACGCTCGGCGCCAAGGCCGCCGTGGACTGGCTCAACGGCCGGGCCCGGGGCTGGGACCCGGCCGGTGAGCCGGTCGGCGCCGCCTGGTCGACGGGTGACACGGCGATGATGGGCATCTCGTACAACGGGACCCTGCCCACCGCCGTGGCGGCGACCGGCGTCGAGGGGCTCAAGGCGATCGTGCCGGTCGGCGCCATCTCCTCCTGGTACGACTACTACCGGGCCAACGGCGCGGTCGTCGCCCCCTTCGGCTACCAGGGCGAGGACGCCGACATCCTCGCCAAGGGCGTCTACAGCAGGGCCGACCGCGAGATCTGCCGCCCGGTGCTGGACCGGATCACCGCCGAGCAGGACCGCGTCACCGGCGACTGGAGCCGCTTCTGGTCCGAACGCGACTACCTCAAGGACGCGCACCGGATCCGGGCCGCCGTCTTCGCCGTCCACGGCACCAACGACTGGAACGTGAAGACCGGCCAGGTGGGCCGTCTCTGGGAACGGCTCGCGGAACACGACGTACCGCGCAAGCTGTGGCTGCACCGCGCCGGGCACAACAACCCGATGCCGCTGCGGATGGAGGAGTGGCTGCGCCAGCTCCAGCAGTGGTTCGACCACTGGCTCTACGGTCTGGACAGCGGCGCCCTGGACGAACCGGCCGTCGATGTGGAACAGGCCGACTTCACCTGGCGCCGCGAGGCCGACTGGCCCGCGCCCGGCACCCGGGGCACGACACTGCGGCTGGGCGCCGACGGCGGTCTCGGCCCGCGCACCGGCCCCCCGGCCGTCCACACCCTGACCGACGCGGGCCGCACCCGCACGGCGGAGGAGCTGGTGACCGCCCCGGCCACCGACCCGGGCCGTCTGGCGTACACGACCGGGCCGTTGCGGGCCGACGTCCGGCTCAGCGGCGCCCCGCGGATCTCGCTGCGGACCTCGCTCACCGGCACCTCGCCCTCGCTGACGGCGCTGTTGGTGGACTACGGCCGCGACACCCGCGCCATCGCGGGCGTCACCCAGGACACCTCACGGGAGATCTGCTACGGGCAGGGCGTGCCGGGCGACACGGGCTGCGCCTTCCGCACCCGGCACCGCACGGAGACCGCCGACTTCAAGATCGTCACACGCGGCTGGACGGACCTGCGCAACCGTCACTCGATCGCCTGGCAGTCGCCGGTGCGGGAGGGGCGCGAGTACCGGATCGACTGGGGTCTGGAACACCAGGACTACGTCTTCAAGAAGGGCCACCGGATCGGGGTGGTCCTGCTCTCGGCCGACCACCAGTTCACCCTGCGCCACCCGGCGGGGACCCGGATGTCGGTACGGACGGGCGTCAGCTCGATCACCCTGCCCCTCACCCGCTGACGGCCGCCGCGCCCGCCCACCTCACAGCACACCGCGCCCCCGGACGGATGGAGCCATCCGCCGGG
>NZ_JBHVHF010000518.1:0-3289 GCF_042800315.1 Streptomyces sp. NPDC057638 | reverse complement strand
CGCCTGAGAGGCGCGGGCCGTCGCACGGGAACTACGCGACGTCACTGGGCAGCGTCGTCCTTCTTCGCGTCGTCAGCCCCGTCCTCGCCCTCGATCACGGGGATCAGGGAGAGCTTGCCACGGGAGTCGATCTCGGCGATCTCGACCTGGACCTTGGCGCCGACGCCGAGCACGTCCTCGACGTTCTCCACGCGCTTGCCACCGGCGAGCTTGCGGATCTGCGAGATGTGCAGCAGGCCGTCCTTGCCCGGGAGCAGGGAGACGAACGCGCCGAAGGTGGTGGTCTTGACGACCGTACCCAGGTAGCGCTCGCCGACCTCGGGCATCGTCGGGTTGGCGATGCCGTTGATGGTGGCGCGGGCGGCCTCGGCGGCCGGGCCGTCGGCGGCACCGATGTAGATCGTGCCGTCGTCCTCGATGGTGATCTCGGCGCCGGTGTCCTCCTGGATCTGGTTGATCATCTTGCCCTTGGGGCCGATGACCTCACCGATCTTGTCCACGGGGATCTTCACGGTGATGATCCGCGGGGCGTTGGGGGACATCTCGTCCGGCGTGTCGATCGCTTCCATCATCACGTCGAGGATGTGGAGGCGGGCGTCACGGGCCTGCTTGAGGGCCGCGGCCAGGACGGAGGCCGGGATGCCGTCCAGCTTGGTGTCGAGCTGGAGGGCGGTGACGAACTCCTTGGTACCGGCGACCTTGAAGTCCATGTCGCCGAAGGCGTCCTCGGCACCGAGGATGTCGGTCAGCGCGACATAGTGCGTCTGGCCGTCGATCTGCTCGGAGATCAGGCCCATGGCGATACCGGCGACGGGGGCCTTCAGCGGCACACCGGCGTTCAGCAGCGACATGGTGGAGGCGCAGACCGACCCCATGGAGGTGGAGCCGTTGGAGCCGAGCGCCTCGGAGACCTGGCGGATCGCGTAGGGGAACTCCTCGCGGGTGGGGAGCACCGGGACGATCGCGCGCTCGGCGAGGGCGCCGTGGCCGATCTCGCGGCGCTTGGGGGAGCCCACGCGGCCGGTCTCACCGACGGAGTACGGCGGGAAGTTGTAGTTGTGCATGTAGCGCTTGCGCGTCACCGGGGAGAGGGTGTCGAGCTGCTGCTCCATACGGAGCATGTTCAGCGTGGTGACGCCCAGGATCTGGGTCTCGCCGCGCTCGAACAGCGCCGAGCCGTGCACCCGCGGGATGGCCTCGACCTCGGCGGCCAGGGTGCGGATGTCGGTGATGCCACGGCCGTCGATACGGACCTTGTCCGTGATGACGCGCTCGCGGACCAGGGCCTTGGTCAGGCTGCGGTACGCGGCGGAGATCTCCTTCTCGCGGCCCTCGAAGGCCGGGAGGAGCTTCTCGGCGGCCAGCTCCTTGACGCGGTCCAGCTCGGCCTCGCGCTCCTGCTTGCCCGCGATGGTGAGCGCCTGGGACAGCTCGCCCTTGACGGCGGAGGCCAGCGCCTCGTACACGTCGTCCTGGTAGTCCAGGAAGACCGGGAACTCGCCGACCGGCTTGGCGGCCTTGGCGGCGAGGTCGGACTGGGCCTTGCACAGCACCTTGATGAAGGGCTTGGCGGCGTCCAGACCGGCGGCGACGATCTCCTCGGTCGGCGCCTCGGCGCCGCCCGCGACGAGCTGGATGGTCTTCTCGGTGGCCTCGGCCTCGACCATCATGATCGCGACGTCGCCGTCCTCCAGGACACGGCCGGCGACGACCATGTCGAAGACGGCGTCCTCCAGCTCGGTGTGGGTCGGGAAGGCGACCCACTGGCCCTTGATCAGAGCGACGCGCACGCCGCCGATCGGGCCGGAGAAGGGCAGGCCCGCCAGCTGGGTGGAGGCGGAGGCGGCGTTGATCGCGACCACGTCGTAGAGGTGGTCCGGGTTGAGCGCCATGATCGTGGCGACGACCTGGATCTCGTTGCGCAGGCCCTTCTTGAAGGAGGGGCGCAGCGGCCGGTCGATCAGGCGGCAGGTGAGGATGGCGTCCTCGGAGGGGCGGCCCTCACGGCGGAAGAAGGAGCCGGGGATCTTGCCGGCCGCGTACATCCGCTCCTCGACGTCGACCGTCAGGGGGAAGAAGTCGAGCTGGTCCTTGGGCTTCTTGGAAGCCGTGGTCGCCGACAGCACCATGGTGTCGTCGTCCAGGTAGGCCACGGCGGAACCGGCGGCCTGCTTGGCGAGACGGCCCGTCTCGAAGCGGATGGTGCGGGTGCCGAAGGAGCCGTTGTCAATGACGGCCTCGGCGTAGTGGGTCTCGTTCTCCACTAGCGTTTTCTCCGTTACGTTGCGTCTTTTACGTTGCGTCTTTCGCCCCGCTCGCCCGTGTGGCGGGAGGCGGACGGAGAAGCTCTCGTACGGCGGGCCGGTCTTCGATCGAAGCACCCGGACTGACCGTGGGTGACGGTCTCCGGGAGCCACTACCGAGGACCGGCGGCGGCGAGGTGGCTTCTCGCGTGTAGGGGTTTGTCTCTGTGCGACCAGACTAAGGGGCGTCCGCCCGGTCGCGCACGTACAGCAAAGGCAAAGGGAGCGGCCCCCTCAGCATGGGAACCGCTCCCTTCACGGCGTCTTACTTGGCGCCGCCGGCCGCGCCACGGCGGATGCCGAGGCGGTCGACCAGCGTACGGAAGCGCTGGATGTCCTTCTTGGCCAGGTACTGCAGCAGACGGCGGCGCTGGCCGACCAGGATCAGCAGACCACGGCGGGAGTGGTGGTCGTGCTTGTGGGTCTTGAGGTGCTCGGTCAGGTCCGAGATACGGCGGGACAGCATCGCGACCTGGACCTCGGGGGAGCCGGTGTCGCCCTCCTTGGTGCCGAACTCGGCCATGATCTGCTTCTTGGTGGCGGCGTCGAGAGACACGCGTACTCCTTCAGGGTTTCCATGCGCCCACGAGTGCCCCTGGTCTTGTTCTCAGGGGGGCTTCCGTGACTCGGAGGCGAAGGTCCGATGAGCGCTGTCCCCAGAGAATCCGGGGACGCGTACACAAACGGCCGTCAGCCAGCGTACCAGCCCGTGGCCGGGCCCTGACGCGTAGGTCAGCGCGCGGCGGCGTGCCCTCCTGGGGTCGCGCGCCGCGGTCGCGGCTGTCCCCCGCCGGGGACCCCGCGCTCCCCGCCCGGGGTCCCGGGCGGGGAGGGATCAGCCCGGTCAGCCCTGGGTGCCCGCCTCGGCCCTGGCCTTGGCGTAGGCGTCCGCGGCGGCCTTGGCCTCCGCCTCGGCGACGCTGAGGGCGGCGGCAGCGGCGGCGACCTTGGCGGTGGCCGCCGCGGCCTTCTGGCTGAGGCTGGGC
>NZ_JBHVHF010000517.1:0-3301 GCF_042800315.1 Streptomyces sp. NPDC057638 | reverse complement strand
GGTCATCTTTGGTGTCACCGGCGATCTCTCCCGCAAGAAGCTGATGCCCGCCGTCTACGACCTGGCCAACCGGGGCCTGCTGCCGCCGGGGTTCTCCCTGGTCGGCTTCGCCCGCCGGGAGTGGCAGGACGAGGACTTCGCCCGGGAGGTGCACGACGCCGTCAAGGAGCACGCGCGCACTCCCTTCCGCGAGGAGGTCTGGCAGCAGCTCAACCAGGGCATGCGGTTCGTCCAGGGCGACTTCGACGACGACGACGCCTTCGAGACGCTCCGCAAGACCATCACCGAGCTGGACCAGGCGCAGGGGACGGGCGGCAACTTCGCCTTCTACCTCTCCGTACCGCCGAAGTGGTTCCCGCAGGTCGTGCAGCAGCTGAAGAAGCACGGTCTGGCGGAGAAGGAGGGCTCCTGGCGCCGCGCGGTCATCGAGAAGCCGTTCGGGCACGACCTGGAGTCCGCCAAGGACCTCAACCAGGTGGTGCACGAGGTCTTCCCGTCGAACGCGGTCTTCCGTATCGACCACTACCTCGGCAAGGAGACCGTCCAGAACATCCTGGCGCTCCGGTTCGCCAACACCCTCTTCGAGCCGATCTGGAACCGGTCCTATGTGGACCACGTCCAGATCACCATGGCCGAGGACATCGGCATCGGCGGCCGCGCCGGGTACTACGACGGCATCGGCGCCGCCCGTGACGTCATCCAGAACCACCTGCTCCAGCTGCTGGCGCTGACCGCGATGGAGGAGCCCGCCTCCTTCGACGCCGACGCGCTCGCGGCGGAGAAGACCAAGGTGCTCGGGGCGGTGAAGCTGCCCAAGGACCTGGGCGCCGCCACCGTGCGCGGTCAGTACGCGGAGGGCTGGCAGGGCGGCGAGAAGGCCGTCGGCTACCTCCAGGAGGACGGCATCGACCCGAACTCCAAGACCGACACCTACGCCGCCGTGAAGCTGGAGATCGACAACCGGCGCTGGGCCGGGGTGCCGTTCTATCTGCGCACCGGCAAGCGGCTCGGCCGCCGGGTCACCGAGATCGCGGTCGTCTTCCAGCGCGCCCCGCACTCCCCCTTCGACCACACGGCCACCGAGGAGCTGGGGCAGAACGCCCTGGTCATCCGGGTCCAGCCGGACGAGGGTGTGACCATGCGGTTCGGCTCCAAGGTGCCGGGCACCTCGATGGAGGTCCGGGACGTGTCGATGGACTTCGCGTACGGCGAGTCCTTCACCGAGTCCAGCCCCGAGGCGTATGAGCGCCTCATCCTCGATGTCCTGCTCGGCGACTCCAACCTCTTCCCGAGGGTGGAGGAGGTGGAGCTGTCCTGGAAGATCCTCGACCCGATCGAGCAGTTCTGGGAGAAGAACGGCAGGCCCGCGCAGTACCCGGCGGGAACCTGGGGTCCGGTCGAGGCGGACGAAATGCTCGCACGAGACGGACGGAGCTGGCGCCGGCCATGAAGATCGACCTTACGGACACCACCTCCAGCAAGATCAACAAGGCGCTGGTCCAGGGCCGCCGCGCGATCGGCACCCCGGCCGTCGGCATGGTCCTGACCCTGGTGATCGTCACCGACGAGGAGAACGCGTACGACGCGCTCCGCGCCGCCAACGACGCCTCGCGCGAACACCCCTCGCGCACGCTCGTGGTCATCAAGCGGGTCGCCCGCACCCCGCGCGCCCGCGCCCAGGCCCGGCTGGACGCCGAGGTCCGGGTGGGCGCCGACGCGGGCACCGGTGAGACGGTCGTCCTGCGGCTCTACGGCGAGGTCGGCGAGCACGCCCAGTCCGTGGTGCTGCCGCTGCTGCTGCCGGACGCGCCCGTCGTGGTCTGGTGGCCGGTGAACGCGCCGCTCGACCCGGCGCAGGACCCGCTGGGCGCCCTCGCCCAGCGCCGGGTCACCGACACCTACGCCTCCGAGGACCCGATCCAGGACCTCACCGCGCGCGCCGGTACCTACACCCCCGGCGACACGGACCTGTCCTGGACCCGGATCACGCCCTGGCGCTCGATGCTCGCCGCCGCGCTGGACCAGGTGGCCTGCGAGGTCACCGCCGCCGAGGTGGAGGGCGAGGAGTTCAATCCGAGCGTGGAGCTGCTGGCCATGTGGCTGGCGGACCGGCTCGGGGTACCGGTGCGGCGCACCGGCTCCACCGGTCCGGGGCTGACGGCCGTGACGATGGAGACCACCTGCGGTGACATCGTGCTCGACCGGGCCGACGGCTCCCTGGCGAACCTCTCCATCCAGGGGCAGCCGGACCGCGCGGTCGCGCTGAAGCGGCGGGAGACCGCCGAGCTGATCGCGGAGGAGCTGCGGCGGCTCGACCCGGACGACACCTACGCCTCCGCGCTGCGGTTCGGGGTCGACCGGCTCGGCGCGCGGGCGGCGGAGAACGGATCGGAGGGCGGGGCCCCGGCCGCGTCCGCCCCTGCCACGGCCACGGCTGAGGAGTCGGCGGAGAAGCCGGAGCAGCCCGCCAAGGCCGCCCCGGCGAAGACGGCCGCCAAGAAGGCCACCCCGGCCAAGCGGGCGGCCGCCTCGTGACCAGCGCCCCCCAGCTCGTCGTCCACCGCGACAAGGAGCTGATGGCCCAGGCCGCCGCCGCCCGGCTGATCACCCGGATCGTGGACGCCCAGTCCGCGCGGGGCTCGGCCTCCGTGGTCCTCACGGGCGGGCGCAACGGCAACGCGCTGCTGGCCGCGCTGGGGTCCTCCCCGGCGCGGGACGCGGTCGACTGGGCCCGGCTCGACCTGTGGTGGGGCGATGAGCGGTTCCTCCCGGAGGGCGACCCGGAACGCAATGTGACCCAGGCGCGCGAGACGCTCCTGGACCACGTTCCGGTGGATCCCGCCCGGGTCCACGCCATGGCGGCCTCGGACGGCCCGTACGGCGGTGACGTGGACGGCGCCGCCGCCGCGTACGCGGCCGAGCTGGCCGCCGCGGCGGGACCGGAGGACCACGGCCCGGTGCCGACCTTCGACGTCCTGCTGCTCGGGGTCGGCCCGGACACGCATGTGGCCTCACTCTTCCCGGAGCACCCGGCCGTACGCGAGACGGAACGGACGGTCGTCGGGGTGCATGGCGCCCCCAAGCCGCCGCCGACCCGCATCTCCCTCACGCTCCCCGCGATCCGGGCGGCGCGTGAGGTGTGGCTGCTCGCGGCGGGCGCCGACAAGGCGGAGGCCGCCGCGATGGCGCTGTCGGGCGCGGACGAGCTCCAGGCCCCCGCCGCCGGGGCCCGGGGGCGCGGCCGCACGCTGTGGCTCCTGGACACGGCCGCCGCCTCGGCGCTGCCCCGGGAGCTGTACCC
>NZ_JBHVHF010000516.1:0-3305 GCF_042800315.1 Streptomyces sp. NPDC057638 | reverse complement strand
ATTTTTTTATACGACCCCGCCCGGCGGGGCGGGCGCGTGCGGCGCGCCGCGCCGCCCGGACTACCCTGAGCGGGGCCGACGGGAACACTCCCGTCGGCCCGTCTCGTCTGTGATGTCAGTGCCAGCCGATAGCCTGCTGAACAGATGAACGAAGGAGGGGTGGCATGCGCGTTCTCGGGGTGGACCCCGGGCTGACCCGCTGCGGCGTCGGCGTGGTCGAGGGCGTCGCGGGCCGCCCGCTGACCATGCTCGGCGTCGGCGTGGTGCGCACCCCGGCCGACGCCGAACTCGGCGACCGGCTGGTCGCCATCGAGGAGGGCATCGAGCGCTGGCTCGACGACCACCGCCCCGAACGCGTCGCCGTCGAACGCGTCTTCAGCCAGCACAACGTGCGTACGGTGATGGGGACCGCGCAGGCCAGCGCGGTCGCCATGCTGTGCGCCTCCCGCCGGGGCATCCCGGTCGTCCTGCACACCCCCAGCGAGGTGAAGGCCGCCGTCACCGGCAGCGGCCGGGCCGACAAGGCGCAGGTCGGAGCGATGGTGACCCGGCTGCTCAGGCTCTCCGCGCCGCCCAAGCCCGCCGACGCCGCCGACGCCCTCGCGCTCGCCATCTGCCATATCTGGCGCGCCCCCGCCCGGAACCGCCTCCAGCAGGCCGTCGCCCAGCACTCCCTGAAGCACCCCCCGAAAGGCCGTACATGATCGCCTCCGTGAGCGGCCCGGTCGCCGCACTCGCCCCCACCGCCGCGGTCATCGAGGTCGGCGGGATCGGGATGTCCGTCCAGTGCACCCCCACCACCCTCGCCGGGCTGCGGATCGGCCAGGAGGCCCGGCTGGCCACCTCGCTCGTGGTCCGTGAGGACTCCCTGACGCTCTACGGCTTCGCCGACGACGACGAGCGCCAGGTCTTCGAACTGCTCCAGACCGCCAGTGGCGTCGGGCCCCGGCTCGCGCTCGCGATGCTCGCCGTCCACGCCCCGGACGCGCTGCGCCGCGCCGTCGCCTCCGGGGACGAGAAGGCGCTGATGGCCGTCCCCGGCATCGGCAAGAAGGGCGCGCAGAAGCTGCTGCTGGAGCTGAAGGACCGGCTCGGCGATCCCGTCGGCGGACCCGGCGCCGCCCGGGGCGTCGGCACGGCGGTCACCGCCTCCTGGCGGGACCAGCTCCATGCCGCCCTGATCGGGCTGGGGTACGCCACCCGGGAGGCCGACGAGGCCGTGGCGGCGGTCTCCCCCCAGGCCGAGGCGGAGGAGAACCCGCAGGTGGGCAGACTCCTCAAGGCCGCGCTCCAGACACTGAACCGGACCCGGTGAGGCGGCCCACGGTGTCACGGACCCCGCCGGACCCCGCCGCACCCCGTCGGAGTCCTGCCCAGGCCGCCCACCCCCGGGTACGGGACGCGCCCCCTACCCGGGGGGCACGCCCCGGCCGCGCCGCCCTCGCGGCCGTGTATATGGTCCCGCCCCCCCTCAGCCGTAACCGATCGCATCCATCGCATGCACCGCATCCGCCGTGCGGCCCCGCCGCCCCGACGACATGAGGCACATCCGCAGTGAACTGGGACGACACCACCCCCGTACCGGCCGAGGAGACCACCGTCGACGGACGGCTCGTCGGCGCCGCCGCCGACGGTGAGGACCAGGCCGTCGAGGCGGCGCTGCGGCCGAAGACGCTGGGCGAGTTCGTCGGACAGGAGCGGGTGCGAGAACAGCTCGACCTCGTGCTGAAGGCGGCGCTCGCCCGGGGCGCGACCGC
The DNA here is from genome assembly GCF_042800315.1 of Streptomyces sp. NPDC057638. Classification (NCBI taxonomy): domain Bacteria; kingdom Bacillati; phylum Actinomycetota; class Actinomycetes; order Kitasatosporales; family Streptomycetaceae; genus Streptomyces; species Streptomyces sp. NPDC057638. The sequence continues at coordinate 1,548 of NZ_JBHVHF010000516.1, read as the reverse complement.
CGACCACGTGCTGCTCTCCGGCTCGCCCGGACTGGGCAAGACCACCCTCTCCATGATCATCGCGGCGGAGATGCAGGCCCCGATCCGGATCACCTCGGGCCCCGCCATCCAGCACGCGGGCGATCTGGCGGCCATCCTCTCCTCGCTCCAGGAGGGGGAGGTGCTCTTCCTCGACGAGATCCACCGGATGTCCCGGCCCGCCGAGGAGATGCTCTATATGGCGATGGAGGACTTCCGGGTCGACGTGATCGTCGGCAAGGGGCCCGGCGCCACCGCCATCCCGCTGGAGCTGCCGCCGTTCACCCTGGTCGGGGCGACCACCCGGGCCGGGCTGCTGCCGCCCCCGCTGCGGGACCGCTTCGGCTTCACGGCGCATATGGAGTTCTACGACCCGGCCGAGCTGGAACGGGTGATCCACCGTTCCGCGCGGCTGCTGGACGTGGAGATCGACGCCGAGGGCGCCGCCGAGATCGCGGGACGCTCCCGGGGCACCCCCCGCATCGCCAACCGGCTGCTGCGCCGGGTGCGGGACTACGCGCAGGTCAAGGTGGACGGCGTGATCACCCGTGAGGTGGCGGCGGCGGCCCTCCGGGTGTACGAGGTGGACGGCCGGGGTCTGGACCGGCTCGACCGGGCCGTGCTCCAGGCGCTGCTCAAGCTCTTCGGCGGTGGCCCGGTGGGTCTGTCCACCCTGGCCGTGGCGGTGGGGGAGGAGCGGGAGACGGTGGAGGAGGTGGCGGAGCCGTTCCTGGTCAGGGAGGGTCTGCTGGCCCGCACACCGCGTGGTCGGATCGCCACGCCCGCCGCCTGGGCCCATCTCGGACTCACTCCGCCCGCGCCCGCTCCGGGCGCCGCTGGACAGCAGGGCTTGTTCGGATCGTGACGGCGCGGACACTCCCAGGGCAGGAACCTGGGTGCGATGCTGGGCGTTGTTCCATTGATGCGGACTCGCTTAGACTCCGCCGATGCCGACCTTCCAGGTCGGCGTGCCCACCCCCGTAGATAGGCCGCCTCTTCGACGCGGTCGTGTGAAGGAAGTTTCTTCCCGTGAGTATCGTGACCCTCCTCCCCTTCATCGTGCTCATCGGGGCCATGTTCCTGATGACCCGCTCCGCCAAGAAGAAGCAGCAGCAGGCCGCGGAGATGCGTGACTCCATGCAGCCGGGTACCGGTGTGCGGACGATTGGGGGCATGTATGCCACCGTCAAGGAGATTCACGACGACACCGTGCTCCTTGAGGTCGCCCCCGGCGTCCACGCCGTCTACGCGAAGAACGCCATCGGCGCGGTCCTGGATGTGGATGAGTACAACCGCATCGTTCACGGCGACACGCCCGGCACGACCCCGGCCGTCCCGGACGACGCCTCCTCGCTGATCGACGACGCCGCCTCGGATGGCAAGATCGATCTCGGCAAGAAGCCCGAGGCGGACGCCGAGTCCGACCAGCCGTCCACGTCGGAGGCCGACTCGGCGCCGTCCAAGGACGCCAAGAACGACGGCGACAAGTAGCCACATGGGGGGACCGCCCGGCACGGACCGGTGCCTGGC
>NZ_JBHVHF010000515.1:0-3358 GCF_042800315.1 Streptomyces sp. NPDC057638 | reverse complement strand
GCAATCAGTAGCGCCGGAATCGACCGGCCGGCACCAGCCGCCCCGGTCGATTCCCGATGACCAGCACCACCCCCTGTGATCGCGGACGGCCGAAGCCCGCCCCCGCTCGCGGGGGCCATGCCTCCATGGTGAAGCCCCAGAAGCCCCAGTCAGCTCCATCCCCGCCAGCACGAGCGTAACGGTTCGTGGGTTTCCGATGACGGACAGTGGGCGCCAGCGCTACCGTGCCCGCAGCACTCAAAGACACCGACCAAGGGGACCCTCATGACTCACAGGCTCCGCATGCTCGGCACCACCAGCAAGCAGGGCAAGTGCCCGACTCTGTATGACGATCTGGACACGGGCGAGATCATCGTCCAAGGGCGCACCGTGACCGACCCCACGGGCGCGGTCGACGTCCTCACCAACGAGTCCTTCGTCGCCGTCCCACGCGATGTGATCACCCGCTTCGCTCCTACCGGCGAGCGCACAGTTCCACCCACGTTCATCAACGACGACAGCTTCAGCGACTACTTCGAGCAGTTCGAGCACACGGCTTGGCGCCTGGAGACCCGACGCGGGTACGCCTCCGACCTCGATGAGGACTACACCGCGTGGCTGGAGACGGGAGAGTTTCCCGACGAGAGCCACCTCCCCTGGTACGCCAACGTCCGGAAGCAGACCGCCCAAGGCAAGCGCTTCGAGAGGGTACGCCTGGTCGACGCGCAGCCGACACCGGAGCAGCGGTTTCTGTTCGCGACGGCTGAGACCAACAACCGGTCAGGAGAAGACATCCGCACTCTGTGGCGGGCGGACGCGGAGCGACTGGGCCTCGGATCTGAGGACTTCTGGCTGTTCGATTCACGGGAAGCGCTGGTGTTGCACTTCGATGACGCGAACGAGTACCTCGGCTCCGAGTTGATCAAGGATCCTGTCGTCATCGCCCGGTTCTGCCAGATCCGGGACGCCGCTTGGCACCACGCCATCAAGCACGCGGACTTCGCCGGGCAGTTGTGAGCACAGATTTCCAGCAAGCCCGCGAGGCCCTCGGTGCGCGACTGCGCGGGCTGCGCACCGAGGCCGGGCTGTCGGGGATGGGGCTTGCCGAGCGACTCGGGTGGCAGCGGTCGAAAGTGTCGCGGCTGGAGCACGGCAAGCAGACCGCCAGCGCACACGACTTAGAGGCATGGGCTCGTGCCGTGGGTGCGCCGGAGGTAGCGGCCGATCTCCGGCGCCAGCTCACCGCGCTGGACACCCACTACCGGTCGTGGCGGCGCGTCCTCTCTGGCGGCCACCGGGCGGTCCAGGACGGGCACGCTGATCAGGAGCGAGTCACCCGGGTCGTCCACCTCTTCGAGCCGGGAATCGTACCCGGGATCTTCCAGACGCCCGAGTACGCCAGGGCCGTCTTGACCGATGTTTCGGCCCAGCATGGGTCGCCGCCCGACGTCGAGGACGGCGTCCGGGCCCGGATGCGCCGCCAGGAAGCGCTCTACGAACGGGGTCATCTCTTCCACGCTCTGATGTGGGAGGCCGCCCTCTACGTCGTCCGCTGCCCTGATCCAGCCGACACTTCGGCCCAGCTCGACCGGCTTGCGGTCCTTGCAGGGCTGGACACCGTGAATCTGGGGATCATCCCGCTCGGGGTCCGTACGCGGTTCTCCCCCTCCCATGGCTTCTGGATCATGGACGATCGACTCGTCGTCGCTGAGACCTGCAACGCGGAGCTGTCTCTGGACTCGGCCGAGGACCTGGAGCTGTACCGGCAGGAATGGGCGATCCTCCACGAGGCCGCTGTGTACGGCCAGCCCGCGTACAGGCTGATCGCGCGTGCACGTGCGCGCCTGAGCAATCCGGGGCACGCGTAGGGGGCGTGTGCGCAATCCCGCGCAATCAGGGTGCGGGCCCGCAATTGCAGTGTCTACGGTCGGTCGGGTCGTGCCCCGTCCTCCCGGAGGCCATCGTGACCAAACCCCCCGAGCACACCCCCGACCGCGCGCCGACTGGCTGGTGCCATGTGCGTCGCGGCCGGGCGCCCGCTGTGACCACCCTGCGGTGGGCTGAGCGCGCGTCGGCCCCGCCGTACGCCATCGCCGTCTGTGCCCCGTCGTGCGGCGAGTCCACGCCGAGCCCCCTCCCGGAGGCGGCGTGAACGCCCAGCTCCGCGCCGCGCTCCGCGTCTCCCTCGTCGCCAAACCGCCCGCCGAGGCCTGCGCGGACTGGCTCGCCTCCGCACACGACCGCCCCATCACCGTGTGGGACGCCTGGTACGAAGGCCCCGCGATACTGCCTCTTGGCCGCCTCTTCGACGCGATCCGGATCACCGCCGACACCGTGCACGCCGCCGCCGACGCCACTACCCACGGCGGTGTGACCGACCTCCTGAGCCGCCTCCACGGGCCAGTGATCTCCGACCCGTGGCGGAACCGCTACTACGCGCTCGTCCCGCCCCAGACCACCGAGACCTGGCGGACCGGATACGCCCAATGCCTCGGCCGCGGCGCATGGCTCGGCGTCCCCGTCCCGGCACTGGACACACAACACGGTCCGCACTGGCGTGTGCAGATGCCATGGCCCGGGGCACTGTGCCAGCCGCGCGACGTCGCAGACCTGGTCCAGGTAGGGCATCTGCGCCTGACGGCGGCAGCCCAGTGACCGGGCCCATGGACGGCCCACCACCAGGTGAGCACTGCTGCTTCTGTGGTTGGTCCCTGCACGGGGAGACGGAAGTCGCCCGGCTGGGCGGCGCGGAAGGCGCCATGTCCGGCGCCCGTCCAGACCCGTGGGCGCACAAGAACTGCGGCCCGGGGCACAACCGAGCGACGAGGGCGCGGGCTCGACCTCGCTTCGGGCCCTACTGACGCGCTCACCTCCGCTGCGCCTCGTCCGTGGGAGCGGACGTCCAGCGCCCGGTCCCACTCCCGCTCGCGCGGGGCCATGTTCGTGCTCGACCGACTTCAACCGGCGTTCAAGGTCCATCCCCGCTCGCGCGGGGCCCATCGGGCGGATGTCTACGCCTCGATGCAGAACGTCGGTCCATCCCCGCTCGCGCGGGGCCCATGAGCTGGACGCGGGCCGGGTGCCCGGAGATCCCGGTCCATCCCCGCTCGCGCGGGGCCCATACTTCCTGACCTGGGGTTCTACCGGCGGGTAACACGATTTTCCTTTAGTTGCTTTCGGGTCACCACAGTCCCCCTACCTCAACTCCTAGACGTCCCCACGCTACCGGCATGCCTGCCTTCCTGGCTCAGGCCCTTCCGACCCAGCGCCAGCGGTCGTACCGACTCCTCCGCAAGGCGGTTCGTCATGTACGGACCTGCATCGGGCCGTACGCGACGGTCGCCAGAGACCATACGGACGGGGCCGGGCTCAACAAGAG
>NZ_JBHVHF010000514.1:0-3367 GCF_042800315.1 Streptomyces sp. NPDC057638 | reverse complement strand
GGCATCGAGCCGGCCCGGCCGCGTCCGCGCCGAACCGTCCGCCGGCCCTCCCGCCGTACGCACCACCCCGGCCGCTCAGGCCGGCAACGCGCGGACCCCGCGGACCGGCCCTCCGGCAGCGCAGCGCGACCGCGGCCACGGCGGCATCGAGCCGCCCCACCCGCGCACCGGGGCACCTCGCCGCGCGAACGAACAGGACACACCTCATGCCGCACGAAGAACCCACAGCCCTCCCCGTTGCCGCCCGCGACGAATTCGACATGTACGGCGTTCAGCTCGACCTCGGAGACTGGTCGTACGCGCTCGACGACACCCAAGTCGTCTACGGGCCGGGCTGGAGCCCCTTCCACCGGCATGTGCAGCGGATCGAGCAGCACCCCGCCGATCCCCTCCTGACTCGTCGTACGGACACCGGACGCACCGAGTGCGCCGCCGTACGCATCTCGCCGGACATCGAGTTCCGGTCCTGGCGCAACGAGTACGTCGTCCTCCGCCCTTTCGGCCGTCGAACGCGCGCTGAGCTCAGGCTGAACACCACGGGCCGTGGGCCAGGTGCTACGACCCGCCGGGTCACCATCGAGATCGACCTGCGCACCCGGCAGGCCGCGATCCCCGACCGGTGCCCGAAGGAGCTCCGCGAGCAGGCCGAGGTCAAAGCGACGCGGATCCTGGACTTCCTGACCGTCGCGCGCTCCGAACGGCGCCGCGGCGCTGAGGCGCCGGCCGCAGTCCTTCACCCCGGACTGCGCCGCGGCGGCCAGACGGCCGGGTGAGCACGGGGCGGCGCCGCAAGAACTCGGTCGCATTCGCCGCTTGTCTCCCGGCGGTTGTGACCCCTCCTTCCTTGGGGTAGAATAATAAATGTCGAGAAGGGGAGGGCAAGCCCCGGGTCGACCACCACCCCCAGTAGGAGTCATCATGCGCCATCTTCAGCCCGATACCCGTATCCGCATCCTCATCGAAGGAACCGTCCAGAGGGTCCGCCGGGGCGAGATCCGCCTCGCCAACCGCACCTTCATCAGCTTCGAGAGCGAGGACGACCTCACCGTCGAGATCGTCACCGCGCGCTACGAGCCCGGCGACATCGCCCAGTACGGCGAACGACGCCTCATGCGCTGCCGCACCGAGCCGCGCCCTTCCTGGGACGCCGACGCCCAGCGATGGGCAACCCCCGAGGCGGAGGCCGACGAATTCTGGATCGCCGCAGACGGCACCCGCGTCAACGACCGCGAGATCAACCCCAACAACCTCACCCTCCTCGTGAGTCGAAACCGCTAACCGTCAAGGGGGCCGGGCACCCCGGCCCCCGTCACCAGGAGAACGCCATGCCAGAACGGTCCATCCTCGACTGGTACGGACCGGGCGACCGGCCCCTCGCCAGGATCTACTCCCGGTGGGCACCTCCGCCCCACCAACTGCCCGCCCTGGCCGACTGCCTCGCCGAGCAGCCCGAACCACACGCTGCCAGCCTCGACGCGTACCGCCAATGGGCGCACGCGCACGCCCCGCACCTCATCTCCGCCGTCATCGACCCCGCCGTACCGGAGACTCCCGTACTCCCCGACTACCGCTACACCGTGCGGACGAACCCCCTTCGGATCACCGCCCGCGTGCAGCGAGCCGGCGTCTGGACCACCCTGCTCGAATCGGGCGACCTCGGCGACCTCCACGCCGAGGCCGCCCGGCTCCTCGCCGAACAGGCCCTCCGCATCCGCGCACTCCGCGAACCCCACCCCCATCCCCCCTTCGCGATCCACCTCGGCGACCCGGCCCGGCTCGAAGCCGCCGCCGTCCGCCACGAAACCAGCGCGGCAGCGGCCGGATGGCACCCCGACCACCACCCAGCTTGACCCCCGCACAGTCATGCGAGTAACTTAATAAAGGTCGAGATCGGGAGGGCTAACCCGGCCGACCACCACACCACCGCAAGGACCAGCATGATCACCCAAACCACCCACCGAGACGACACCGCAACCCACGTCCTCACCCGAGCGCGCACCACCGCCCCCGCCGTCGCGGCCGCCATCGATCACATAGGGACCTGCCCCCACCTCCCGCGATGGACCGACCGGACGATCCAGATCACCGCCGACCTGGACGAGCACCGAAAGAACGCCCACACGTTCCACACCGCCGTCTCCACCACACCCTGCTCCTGCCACCACGGCATCCCGGAGCACCTACTCGCCGACGTCGCCCGCCGATGGGCCGACACCCTCGACGCCGGAATCTGGTACGGCCAGAGCGCCCACCGCTCCTCCCCCGAAGTCCGGGAGCACAGCCGACACCAGTACGAGCAGGCCGTCAGCGACATCCGGCACTACACCGACTGGATCACCAGCGGCACCGCCGCCCAGACGATCCGGGGAAGCTGGTGAACGGGCCCCGCCCCGGGCGACCGCCCGGGACCCCCACGACACCCACCACCACCGTCCCGCGCCCGGCGCGGAGACCAGGGCCGGTGACGGAGACCCGTCACCGGCCTTCGGGCGTACCCCGCCCACACCCCCGACCGAGCACCACCTGGAGGAACGATGCCCACCCTCGACGAAGTCCTGAAGGCACTCGACAAACTGCCCGACCGCATCACCAACGGCGACATCGCCAAAGCCACCGGCCGAACCATCCACGGCGTCCGCAACTGGATCTACCAGACCGACAAGTACCCCGGCTTCCCGGACGAAGATCCTCCCGCCGGCCCCCGCGGCACCGCTTACCGCAAACGGGACGACGTCCGAGCCTGGTACGAGGAGAACTTCCCCGAAGACAGCACCGGACCCACCGGCCCCACCGGCATCGCGGAAACCGCCAGGAGGGCACGCCCGCGACACGCCCGCATGGACAGCCGCGAACTGGCCCGGATCCTGAACATCACCCCTCGGGGTGTCAACTACTACGCCACCGCCTACAGCCCGGAGCGCTCCGACCACCCCTTCCCTCAAGCCGACGAGAACGGCGAACGGGACTGGAAAGAGGTACGGGCGTGGATCATCGACAACGCGGAACGGGAGCGCAAGGCACCGAAGCCCACGACCCGTGACGCCCGCGGGCTCAGCGCCCGCGAACAGGAGGCGCTTGCCCTCGTCCAGGAAGCCGAGGCCGCCGGCACCACGGTGACGCCGAGCTGGCTCGCGGAGCAGCTCGACCTCAAGACGGTCGACTCCGCCAACCGGCTCCTCCGCGCCATCGCGCCCCACCGGACTTCCGGCGCCGAGAGGCTCCGCGGCGCCGCACTGGCCGAAGCCGCCGGCGTCTCCACCGACATGATCAAGTATTACGTCAAGACCTACGGACCCTCGGCCGAGGATCCGTTTCCCGCAGCCGACGAGGGCGGTACCCGGAGCGTGTCCGAGGTGTATGCCTGGAT
>NZ_JBHVHF010000513.1:0-3434 GCF_042800315.1 Streptomyces sp. NPDC057638 | reverse complement strand
CGCTGTGGGGAGGCGGCGCGGCCGGTCGTCCGTGGTGCCGGGGATCGGGAGTCACGGCGCCCCGGGTGAGGTGCCGGACGTCAGGGGTCAGCCGATGAAGCCGTGGTTTCCGAAGGCCGGGTTCAGCAGGCCGATCACGTTGACCGTGTTGCCGACGGCGTTGACCGGGATGGAGACCGGGACCTGCACGACATTGCCCGAGGCGACGCCCGGGGAGGCCACGGCCTTGCCGCCCGCGTGGGCTCCGGTGGCGGACGCGACGCCCGCGCCCGCGGCGACGAGGCTGCCGGTGATCAGGGTGAGGGCGGCGGCCTTCTTCAGGTTCTTCACTACTTCAGTCCTCCTGGGCGTTCGCCACGGCGGTCACCGTGGCACGCCCTGGAGAACGCCGTGGCGGTGGAGGGGATACGCCATCCGGGCGATATGCACCCGACCGTATGAATTTCCGATCATCGGGTTGTTGCGGAGCCTTCCGCCGGTGCAGTGCCTCCCCGGATCAGTTGGTCATCCCGTTCCGGACGGCCCACAGCGCGGCCTGGGTGCGGTCGGCGAGGTCGAGCTTCATCAGGATGTTGGAGACATGGGTCTTCACCGTCTTCTCGGAGAGGACGAGGGCGCGGGCGATCTCCCGGTTGGAGCGGCCGTCGGCGATCAGCCCGAGGACCTCGCGCTCCCGCTCGGTCAGACCGCCGCCCCGACCCCCGCCCTGGCTGTGGTCGTCCTGGGTGAGCAGGGCGCCCGCGACCTCCGGCTGGAGCAGGACATGACCGGCGTGGACGGAGCGGATGGCCCCGGCGAGGGCGTCGGGATCCACGTCCTTGTAGACATAGCCGGAGGCCCCGGCGCGCAGGGCGGGGACGACCGTGCGCTGCTCGGTGAAGCTGGTGACGATCAGGACCTTGGCCGGGTTGGACAGCTCGCGCAGGGTCCGCAGGGCCTCGATGCCGTCGGTACCGGGCATCTTCACGTCCATGAGGACGACGTCCGGGCGCAGCTCCTCGGCGCGTGCGACGCCCTCGGCGCCGTCCCCGGCCTCGCCGACGACCTCGATGTCGTCCTGGACCTCCAGAAAGGTACGCAGACCACGGCGGACCACCTGGTGGTCGTCGACCAGCAGGACCCGGATCGGCCGGGCGCGGGCGGGTCGCTCGGGGCCCACGGGCCGCTGCTCGGGGCCTTCGCTCTTATCCACCGGGGACCTCCATCTCGATCGTGGTGCCCTTGCCGGGCGCGGACTGCACGGAGAGCCTGCCGCCGACCCCGCCGGCGCGGTCGCGCATCGAGACCAGCCCCAGATGGCGGCCCGCGCGGCGGACGGCGCGCGGTTCGAAGCCCGTGCCGTTGTCGGTGACGCTGAGGACGGCGCCCTGACCCCGGCGGGCGAGGACCACGTCGACCCGCTCGGCACCGGAGTGGCGCAGGGCGTTGTGCAGCGCCTCCTGGGCGACGCGCAGGAGCGCCTCCTCCTGGGCGGCGGGCAGCGCGCGGATGCCCTGGGTGTCGAAGGTGACCGTGGCGCTGTGGGCCCGGTCGAGCACCTGGATCTGCGTGCGCAACGTGTTGACCAGGCCGTCCTCGTCGAGCGCGGCGGGGCGCAGCTCCACCACGGCCGCGCGCAGCTCGTCCACGGCCTCGGCGGCGAGCAGGGCGACCTGGTGCAGTTCACCCTTGGCGCGGACGGGGTCGCGGTCCACGAGGGCGGCGGCGGCCTGGGCGGTCAGCCGCAGCGAGAAGAGCTTCTGGCTGACCGCGTCGTGCAGCTCGTGGGCGAGCCGGGAGCGCTCCTCCACGATGGTCAGCTCGCGGCTGCGCTCATAGAGCCGGGCGTTGGTGAGGGCGATGGCGGCGTGCTGGGCGAGGATCGACAGCAGCTCCTCGTCGGCCGCCGTGAAGCCGCAGCCGCCGCCGGGGCCCGGACAGCGCTTGTTGGCGAGGAAGAGGGCGCCGATGATCTCGTCGCCGTCCTTGATGGGCAGCCCGAGGAAGTCGGAGAGATCGGGGTGGGCGGAGGGCCAGCCCTCGAAGCGGGGGTCCTCGCGCACATCGTCGAGCCGCTCGGTCCGGGCGTCACGGAGCATGGCGGCGAGGATGCCGTGCTGGCGCGGCAGCGGGCCGATGGCCTTCCACTGGTCGTCGCTGACACCGTCGACCACGAACTGGGCGAAGCCGCCGTGATCGTCGGGCACGCCGAGCGCCGCGTACTCCGCGTCGAGCAGCTCACGCGCCGAGGCGACGATCGTCTTGAGGACGTCGCGGACTTCGAGGTGTCTGCTCATCGCCAGGAGCGCGGTGCTCACGGCGGCGATGCCGGAGCTGGGTCGATGGCTCATGATCTCCACGGTACCGGCGGGGTGTGACGGTCCCCATCGGCCGGGGGGCGGCCCTCGACGGGGCCACGGGACCTAGGTCGAAGTGCCGTGATCGTCAGGGCCCCCCGGCCGAGGTCGGCGGGGGGTGGGTCTTCCTACGGTGGGGGCTGACGCCGGGGTACCGCCCCGCTCGCTTGGGGTGGGGGCGTGGAGGCCGCTCAGGGCCCGCGGAGGCCAGGAGGCGCGTGCCGACCGTGATGGGCGTACCGAGCGTGTATCCGTCACCAGGTGCCGCGTACGGAACGCGGGACCCGGTGACGGATAAGGAAACCAAGGGAACCAAGGGACCTCGGGGAACGCGGACCCTGGCGGCGTGTACACACAAGGATGGGCGAGAAAGGGACGACGGATGCCGGTAGCGCTGATCACAGGTGGTTCGAAGGGCCTCGGGCGGGCGCTCGCGCTGGACCTGGCGGGGCGGGGCTGGGACCTGGTCCTGTCGGCCAGGACCGCTGCCGTGCTGGAGCGGACCGCCGGGGAGGCCGCCGCGCGCGGTACGCGCGTCACGGCCGTGCCCGGCGATGTCAACGACGCGGCCCACCGGGCGGAGCTGGTGGCGGCGGCACGGGCGCTGGGCGGTCTTGACCTGCTGGTCAGCAACGCGGGTGTGCTGGGAGCCGAGCCGCTGGTGCCGCTGGCGGAGCAGCCCCTGGACGGGCTGCGCCACGCCCTGGAGACCAATGTGGTGGCCGCGCTCGGGCTGATCCAGGAGGCCCTGCCATCGCTGCGGGAGAGCGGGGCCGGGGCGGTGATCGTGGTCAGCTCGGAGGCGGCGGCGGAACCGTTCGCCACCTGGGGCGGCTATGGCGCGTCCAAGGCGGCGCTGGACCAGCTCGCCGCGGTGCTGGCGGTCGAGGAGCCCGGGGTGCGGGTGTGGGCGGTGGATCCGGGGGACATGGAGACGGACCTCTACCGGGCCGCCGTCCCGGACGACACCCAGTCCAATCCCACTCCGGCGGAGGTGGCGCCGGGCTTCGTACGACTGGTGGAGGAGCGGCCCCCGAGCGGGCGGTACACGGCGCCGTCGCTGGTGCGCTGAGCGGCGTGTCCGCCGGGCCTGTGGGC
>NZ_JBHVHF010000512.1:0-3439 GCF_042800315.1 Streptomyces sp. NPDC057638 | reverse complement strand
AGGGGGGTATGGCGGCGGATGGTGTGGTGTTGGAGCGTGCGGAGCGGGGTGGTGTGACACCGCTGGATCCGGATACCGCCGTCGGCCTCCTGGGTTCGCTGTCAGGCTGTGTGACGGTGGCCGATGTCGACTGGGGCCGGTTCGTTCCCTCGGTGACCGCGGTGCGTGCGAACCGTTTCTGGGACGAGATCGCCCCCGCCGAGGCCGTCACGGGAGCCGCGCTCCCGGACACCGGCCTTCGCGCCCGGCTCTCCGGCCTTTCGGGCGCCGCACTGCGCGCCACAGTGGCCGAACTCATTCGGGCACAGGTGGCCGGCGTCCTCGGATTCGCCGACCCGGCGTCGATCGATACCAGTGTCGCCTTCCGTGACCTCGGCTTCGACTCCCTGACCGCCCTTGAGCTGCGGAATGCCCTGGGTGTGGAGACGGGGTTGCGGTTGGCTTCGACGGTGGTGTTCGACTATCCGTCGGTGGAGGCGCTGGCTGGTTTCGTGGTGGGCGAGCTGGTGGGTGAGGTCGATGAGGTTGTGGTTCAGAGCGCTGTTGCTGAGGGTGATGCGGTGGTTGTGGTGGGTATGGGGTGCCGCTTCCCGGGTGGGGTGGTGTCTCCGGAGGGTCTGTGGGGTTTGGTGTCGGGTGGGGTTGACGCGTTGGGTGGCTTCCCCGTGGATCGTGGGTGGGGTGAGCTGGGTGGCGAGTTCGCCCGGGTCGGTGGGTTCGTGGAGGGGGTCGCGGAGTTCGACGCGGGCCTGTTCGGGATCTCCCCGCGTGAGGCCCTGGCGATGGACCCGCAGCAGCGGATCCTCCTGGAGGTCGTCTGGGAGTCGTTGGAGCGTTCAGGTATCGCGCCGTCGTCGTTGCGCGGTGCTCCGGTAGGCGTCTTCGCCGGAACCAACGGCCAGGATTACGGCACGGCTCTGGCCCTCGCCGGGGACACCGGAGACGGCTACGGAGGCACGGGCAACTCGGGCAGTGTTCTGTCCGGTCGGGTGTCGTACGCGCTGGGTCTTGAGGGTCCCGCGGTGACGGTGGACACGGCGTGCTCGTCGTCGCTGGTCGCGTTGCATCTGGCGGCGCAGTCGCTGCGTTCGGGCGAGTGCTCCCTGGCGCTGGCGGGCGGTGTGACGGTGATGTCGACGCCGGGTGCCTTCGTGGAGTTCGCGCGTCAGGGCGGTCTCGCGTCGGACGGCCGGTGCAAGGCGTTCTCGGATGACGCGGACGGTACGGGGTGGGGTGAGGGCGCTGGTGTCCTGGTCCTGGAGCGCCTGTCCGACGCGCGCCGTCACGGCCACCAGGTCCTGGCGGTGGTGCGGGGTTCGGCGGTCAACCAGGATGGCGCGTCCAATGGTCTGACGGCGCCGAACGGCCCGTCGCAGCGCCGGGTGATCCGGCAGGCCCTGGCGAACGCCGGTCTGTCACCGGCTGACGTGGACGCGGTGGAGGCGCATGGCACGGGCACGGCCCTCGGTGACCCGATCGAGGCCCAGGCGCTCCTCGCCACCTATGGCCAGGACCGTGACCAGCCGTTGTGGCTGGGTTCTATCAAGTCGAATATCGGTCATACGCAGGCGGCGGCCGGTGTCGCCGGGCTGATCAAGATGGTCCTGGCGATGCGGCATCAGACCCTGCCGAAGACGCTGCATGTGGGTGCACCCTCCACGCATGTGGACTGGACGGCGGGCGCGGTCGAGCTGCTGACCGAAGCCGAGCAGTGGCCGACGACTCCGGACCGGCCCCGCCGGGCAGGTGTGTCCTCGTTCGGTGTGAGTGGCACGAACGCCCATGTGATCCTGGAAGAGCCGCCTGCGGTGAGTACCCCCGCGACGGCCGCTGATGCTCTGCGACTGCCGGTGGTGCCGTGGCTGGTGTCGGCGAAGTCGGCTGACGGTGTGGCGGCGCAGGCGGATCGGCTGGGCTCGGTCCTGGACCGGGATCCGGCGGACGTGGGCTTGTCGCTGGCGGTGACGCGGTCGGCGCTGGAGTACCGGTCGTTTGTCGTGGGGTCGGACGCGCAGGAGCTGCGTTCCGGTCTGAAGGCGTTGGCTGCGGGTGAGTCGCGTCCGGTGGCGGTGCGTTCTGGTCTGACGGGTGTGGTGTTCTCGGGTCAGGGTGGTCAGCGGGTGGGGATGGGCCGTGAACTGGCCTCCGTCTTCCCGGTGTTCGCTGAGGCGCTGGAGGAGGTGTGTGCCCAGTTCGACGGACTCCTGGACCGTCCGTTGAAGGAGATTCTCTTTGAGGACGCTGAGGGTGTACTCGGCCTGACGGGGTGGGCGCAGCCCGCGCTGTTCGCGGTCGAGGTGGCGCTGTTCCGTCTGACGGAGTCGTGGGGTGTACGCCCGGACTATCTGGTCGGTCACTCGGTCGGTGAACTCGCGGCCGCTTACGTCTCGGGTGTGGTGTCGCTGGAGGACGCGTGCCGTCTGGTGGCGGCCCGCGCAAGTCTGATGCAGGCTCTGCCGTCCGGCGGCGCCATGTGGGCCGTGCGGGCCTCGCTGGACGAGGTCACCCCCCACCTGATCGACGGTGTCTCCGTCGCCGCCGTGAACGCCCCCGGCCAGGTCGTCCTCTCCGGCACCCGTACGGCGGTCGAAGAGGTCGCGGCGGCGCTCGCGGACCGTCAGGGTCGCTGGCTGGAGGTCAGCCATGCCTTCCACTCGGACCTGATGGATCCGATGCTCGATGCCTTCCGCCAGGTCGCCTCCACCATCGCCTACGACCGTCCGCGCATCCCGATCGTCTCCACTCTCACCGGCGAGGTCATCGAAGAGTTCTCGGCGGACTACTGGACCGACCAGGTCCGTGGCACGGTCCGCTTTGCGGACGCCATCACCCACCTCACCGGCCTCGGCGTCACCCGGTTCCTGGAGCTGGGCCCCGACGCGAGTCTGGTCGGTGCCGTCAGTGAGACGGCCGAGGACGCCCTGGGCGTCGGACTTCTCTCCCGTAAGCGTGCGGAGCCGGTCACGGCTGTCACCACCCTGGCCCGGCTGTGGGCGGACGGCGGGACGGTGGACTGGGCGGCCTTCTACGCCCCCACCACCGCGCGGACCACCGACCTCCCCACCTACCCCTTCGCCCGCGAGCGCTACTGGCCCGCTGTGAAGCACATCGCTACCCCTCCTACCGGTACCTCCTCCGACGCCGAGTTCTGGAACCTCATCGATACCAGCGATATGGACGCCTTCTCGGCGGAGTTCGGGGTCGCTCCAGAGGCGCCGGTCGGGGAGGTTCTGCCCGCTCTGTCCGCTTGGCGGAAGCGGCGTGAGGATCAGGCCGCGGTGGACGGGCTGCGCTACGAAGTGACGTGGGCGCCTGTCGCGCCGCAGCCCGTTCGAACCTTGGCGGGTACGTGGCTGCTGGTGGAGTCCGAGTCGTCCGTGGACGCGTGGTCGGAGGCTTTGGCGGGTGAGTTGGTGGCGCGTGGTGCTCGGGTGGAGTG
>NZ_JBHVHF010000511.1:0-3439 GCF_042800315.1 Streptomyces sp. NPDC057638 | reverse complement strand
CCCCCAACCAGGGGGCGGCCTCGTGTCGTTTCCGATGGCGCGCGGTGTCCGCCGAATGTGATCACTGAGGTCATTTCGTCAGGAAGGAGCCAGTGCATGGCCCTCGACCAGTCCTTCGTGGGGCGGAGTTATCCCCCCACCCCGCCTTACGAGGTCGGGCGGGAGAAGATCCGCGAGTTCGCCACGGCGGTGGGGGAGAGCAATCCCGCGTACACCGACCCGGAGGCGGCGCGGGCGATGGGGCACCCCGATGTGATCGCTCCGCCGACCTTCGCCTTCGCGATCACCTACCAGGCGGCCGCGATCGTGATCGAGGACCCGAAGCTCGGGCTGGACTTCAGCCGGGTGGTCCACCGAGAGCAGCGCTTCTCCTACACCCGGCCGGTCCGGGCGGGGGACCGGCTGACTGTCGTCTCCACCGTCGAGAGCGTCAAGCTCCTGCTGGGCAACGACGTCGTGGACATCCGCGGCGAGGTCCACGACGAGGCCGGTCAGCACGTGGTGACCGCGTGGACGAAGCTGGTGGCCCGCGCCGCCGAGGAGGCGTGATGACGGCGAAGATCTCCTACGCGGACGTCGAGGTCGGCACCGAGCTGCCGGGCCTGACCGTCACCGTGACGCGCGCCACGCTGGTGCGGTACGCGGGCGCCTCCGGCGACTTCAACCCGATCCACTGGAACGAGAAGTTCGCCGTCGAGGTCGGTCTCCCCGATGTGATCGCGCACGGCATGTTCACCATGGCCGAGGCGATCCGCGTGGTCACGGACTGGCTGGGTGACCCGGGTGCCGTGGTCGAGTACGGCGTCAAGTTCACCAAGCCCGTCGTCGTGCCGAACGACGACAAGGGTGCCCAGATCGAGCTCCGGGGCAAGGTGGGCGCCCTGCTCGACGACGGTCTGGTGCGCGTCGACCTGACCGCCACCAGCGGCTCCGACAAGGTCCTCGGCATGGCCCGCGCCGTCGTCCGGCTCGCCTGAGCCCGGACCACCGAACGGCAGGTAAGGGGCGCCCTCCCTTGGAGAGCGCCCCTTACGCATGCGGGGACCCTCCCCCGCGTCCCCTCCGGGCCGCCTGAGGCGCGGACCGTACCCTTGTGCGCGTGCAGGAACTCCACGACGCTCCCCTCGCCCCCCTGACCACCTTCCGCCTCGGTGGACCGGCCGGGCGCCTCCTGACGGCCACGACCGACGACGAGGTGATCGACGCCGTCCGTGCCGCGGACGCGTCGGGGACCCCGCTGCTGGTGATCGGCGGCGGCTCCAACCTGGTCATCGGCGACAAGGGCTTCGACGGCACCGCGCTGCGCGTGGCGACCCGGGGCCTGCGGCTGGACGGGACCAGCCTGGAACTGGCGGCCGGTGAGGTCTGGACGGACGCCGTCGCCCGTACGGTCGAGGCGGGCCTCGCGGGCGTCGAGTGCCTGGCCGGGATCCCCGGCTCGGCGGGCGCGACCCCCATCCAGAACGTCGGCGCCTACGGCCAGGAGGTCTCCAGCGTCATCACCGAGGTCGTCGCCTACGACCGCCGCGCGGGCCGGACGGTGACCCTCACCAACGCCGAGTGCGCCTTCTCCTACCGGCACAGCGTCTTCAAGGAGCACCCGGAGCGCTATGTGGTGCTGCGGGTCCGGTTCGCGCTGGAGGACGCCGACGGGCTCTCCGCGCCGGTCAGATACGCCGAGACCGCCCGGGTCCTCGGTGTCGCCCCCGGCGAGCGGCACGAGCTGGGCGCCGTCCGCGAGGCGGTGCTGAGGCTGCGCGCGGGCAAGGGCATGGTCCTGGACCCCGCCGACCACGACACCTGGTCGGCCGGTTCGTTCTTCACCAATCCGATCCTCGACGCCGACGCGTACGCCGCCTTCCTCGACCGCGCCCGCGCCCGCCTCGGCGACGACGTCACCCCGCCCGCCTATCCGGCGGCGGACGGCCGCACCAAGACCTCCGCGGCCTGGCTGATCGACCGCGCCGGATTCGCCAAGGGCTACGGAAGCGGTCCGGCCCGCATCTCCGGCAAACACACCCTGGCGCTCACCAACCGGGGCGAGGCCACCACCGAGGACCTCCTCGCCCTCGCCCGTGAGGTGATCGCGGGAGTGCACGACGCCTTCGGGGTGACGCTGGTCAATGAGCCGGTGATGGTCGGCGCCAGCCTCTGAGCGGCCCCCTCCCGTACGAGATCCCCGTCCGGGGCCGGGGACAGCCCAGCGGTGACGCGGACCGTCAGACGCCCCGGTGAGCCGTTCACACGTCTCCCTGGGGATGGAGTGAAACGCGTCACCCCGGGCGCGAGGGGCTCAGCGCGGCTGGCCGCCCTCGGCGGGGGTCACTCCGCCAGCCAGGTGTCGATCCCCGAGAGCAGCCGGGCCCGCACATCGGCCGGGGCGGCGGAGCCCCGGACGGACTGGCGGGCCAGCTCGGCGAGCTCCGGATCGGTGAAGCCGTGGTGGTGACGGGCCAGCTCGTACTGGGCGCTCAGCCGGGAGCCGAAGAGCAGGGGGTCGTCCGCGCCCAGAGCGAGCGGGACACCGGCCTCGAACAGGGTCCGCAGGGGAACGTCCTCGGGCTTCTCGTAGACCCCGAGCGCCACGTTGGACGACGGGCAGACCTCGCAGGTGACCCCGAGATCGGCCAGTCGCCGCAGCAGCCGGGGGTCCTCCGCGGCGCGGACCCCATGGCCGACGCGCACGGCCTGGAGGTCGTCCAGGCAGTCCCGGACGGACGACGGACCGGTCAGCTCGCCACCGTGGGGCGCGGCGATCAGCCCGCCCTCACGCGCGATGGCGAAGGCGCGGTCGAAGTCGCGGGCCATGCCCCGGCGTTCGTCGTTGGAGAGACCGAAGCCGACGACCCCCCGGTCCGCGTACCGCACGGCCAGCCGCGCGAGCGTACGCGCCTCCAGAGGGTGCTTCACCCGGTTCGCCGCCACCAGGACGCGCATACCGAGACCCGTCTCCCTGGAGGCGCGTTCGACCGCGTCCAGGATGATCTCCAGCGCCGGGGTGAGCCCGCCGAGCATGGGCGCGTACGAGGTGGGGTCGACCTGTATCTCCAGCCAACCGGAACCGTCCCGCACGTCCTCCTCCGCGGCCTCTCGGACCAGCCGCTGGATGTCCTCGGGCTGGCGCAGACAGGATCGGGCGATGTCGTACAGACGCTGGAAGCGGAACCAGCCGCGCTCATCGGTGGCGCGGAGTTTGGGAGGCTCGCCGCTGGTCAGCGCTTCGGGAAGATGGACGCCGTACTTGTCGGCCAGTTCGAGCAGGGTGGTGGGGCGCATCGACCCCGTGAAGTGCAAGTGCAGATGCGTCTTCGGCAGCCGGTTCAGATCGCGTACGTGCTCCATCCCAGGATCTTGCCGCACGGCTTCTTCCATGGACAGCCCGATTCCCCGATCGGAACCCGCTCGAACACAGGAACGGGATCAGGGCCGCCGGAAGGTC
>NZ_JBHVHF010000510.1:0-3466 GCF_042800315.1 Streptomyces sp. NPDC057638 | reverse complement strand
CCCCTCATCGGTAGATCCGCTGGACCCGCGCGAACGGATCCGTCCTCGCGCCCTCGGGCCGTGTCCCCCGCCGCGTACCGGCCCGGCCCCGGGCGTTCTCAGGCCGCCGACGGCGACTTCTTGACCTCCACGTCGCGGCGCCGCCGCCGCGCGAGGACCACCCGGCGCTCGGCGGCCGTCAGCCCGCCCCATACTCCGTACGGCTCCGGCTGGAGCAGCGCGTGCTCGCGGCACTCGACCATCACCGGGCAGCGGGCACAGACCCGCTTCGCCGCCTCCTCACGGGAGAGCCGTGCGGCCGTGGGCTCCTTGGAGGGGGCGAAAAACAGCCCCGCCTCGTCGCGGCGGCACACCGCCTCCGCGTGCCACGGCCCCTCCTGATCTTCCCGAGCGGGAACACGCTGGGGCGGAACAGCGGTCACCTGCAGGGACTGATACGGCAGTTGCAGCACGGTCTACTCCTGACGACGGCTTCGCGAGCGAGAGACGACGCAGCAGTCCCTACCCGCTGTGCGCACTCCTATTCACTGCGTGGCAACCGGTTCCAGGGTGTGGTCCGCCCGCCCGGCGCTCGCGGCCGGAAAGTGCTCCGGGGCGGAGCCGTCAGTCCAGATATTTGCGCAGGCGACGTTGGAGGTCGGAGACGCGGCGCCCACGGCGCGGCTTGGCCTCCACATTGCCGAAAACCGAGTAGCCGTTGACGGCCACGACCGGAGCGTCGGGTTCCGCCGCCTCCAGGGCCCGGACCTCGAAGTTGCCGAAGACCCCGCTGCCGTTGCCCCGCAGGGTGATGTTCTCGGGGACGCGGATCTCCACATTGCCGAAAACGGTGGTCGCGTCGATCACCGTGGTCCGCTGCTCGAAGAGCGCCTCGGTGAGGTCGATCTCGATGTTCCCGAAGAGCGCGAACGCCTTGGTGCGGGGTCCCACCCGCCAGCGGCCCTTACGGGTGGAGGTGGAGAAGATCGCCGTCAGATTCTCGGCCTCGGCCGCGGGCTCGGCATCGGAGGTGTACGAGGCATACGCGTCGTACGGGGAGGGGGAGCCCGACGCCGAACGGGCGGGCAGGTCCTGGACGATCGGCTGGAGCTCCCCGACGGTCTTGGCCCGGTAGACGGCGTCGATGCGCTCCGAGTGCTCCTCGGCGTCCAGCCGCCCCTCCGCCAGGGCGTCCCGGAGGATGTCGGCGATGCGGTCGCGGTCGGCGTCGGAGGCGCGCAGGGCTTCGGCGGCGAGCGGAGCGGTACCGGGCTCTCGGGGGCTGACGGGCTTCTGGGGCTGCTTTTCGAGGTCCACGGACGTCAGCGTAGCGAAACGCGATAGATCGCGACTAGGGGCAACACCGCACCTGGAGCCCCGTATCCATCACTTTCGGCCCTGCGGGGAGGCCCCGCGTCACCATCGCGGGGCGGGCGCGGGGCGGCGGCGGGACGGGTGCGGCGGCGGGACAGACGCGGGGCGGGCGCTCCACGCCGGCGAACCGGCCGCGGACTGGCCGCGGACTGGCGGCGGACCGGCGGCGGACCGGCGGCGGACCGGCCACAGACTCGCAGCGGACTCGCCGCGAATCCGGCCGCGAATCCGGCCGCGCCCCGGACCCTCCGTGACCGCGCCATGACTACTCCGCGCCAGGTGAGTCTTACCTCACCACCTCCGCCCCCCGGCCGCGTTCTAGGCTGGGGGCCGCGCCGCTGTCCGCCAAGTCTGCTGACGTCTGTTGAGTGAGGTATGGCCGCAATGCCAGAGTTCGCGTACTCCGATCTGCTCCCCCTGGGAGAGGACACCACCCCCTACCGGCTGGTGACCAGCGAGGGTGTCTCCACCTTCGAGGCCGGCGGGCGCACGTTCCTCACGGTCGAGCCGGAGGCCCTGCGCACGCTCGCCGCCGAGGCCATGCACGACATCTCCCACTATCTGCGGCCCGCGCACCTGGCCCAGCTGCGGCGCATCATCGACGACCCCGAGGCGTCGTCCAACGACAAGTTCGTCGCCCTGGACCTGCTGAAGAACGCCAACATCGCCGCGGCGGGCGTGCTCCCGATGTGCCAGGACACCGGCACCGCGATCGTGATGGGCAAGCGCGGCCAGAACGTCCTGACCGAGGGCGGCGACGAGGAGGCGCTCTCCCGGGGCGTCTTCGACGCCTACACCAAGCTCAACCTCCGCTACTCCCAGATGGCCCCGCTGACCATGTGGGAGGAGAAGAACACCGGCTCCAACCTGCCCGCCCAGATCGAGCTGTACGCGACCGACGGCGGCGCCTACAAGTTCCTCTTCATGGCCAAGGGCGGCGGCTCGGCCAACAAGTCCTTCCTCTACCAGGAGACGAAGGCGGTCCTGAACGAGACCGCCATGATGCGGTTCCTGGAGGAGAAGATCCGCTCCCTGGGTACGGCGGCCTGCCCGCCGTACCACCTGGCGATCGTGGTCGGCGGCACCTCGGCCGAGTTCGCCCTGAAGACCGCGAAGTACGCCTCCGCCCACTACCTGGACGAGCTGCCCACCGAGGGCTCGCCCACCGGGCACGGCTTCCGCGACCAGGAGCTGGAGCAGAAGGTCTTCGAGCTGACCCAGCGGATCGGGATCGGCGCCCAGTTCGGCGGCAAGTACTTCTGCCATGACGTCCGCGTGGTGCGGCTGCCCCGCCACGGCGCCTCGCTGCCCGTCGCCATCGCCGTCTCCTGCTCGGCCGACCGCCAGGCGGTCGCCAAGATCACCGCCGAGGGCGTCTTCCTGGAGCAGCTGGAGAAGGACCCGGCGCGCTTCCTGCCCGACACCACGCACGAGCAGCTCGACACCGGCGGCGACGTGGTCCGGGTCGACCTCAACCGCCCGATGGACGAGATCCTGGCCGAGCTGACCAAGTACCCGGTCAAGACCCGGCTCTCGCTCACCGGCCCGCTGGTGGTGGCGCGCGACATCGCCCACGCCAAGATCAAGGAGCGGCTGGACGCGGGCGAGGAGATGCCCGGCTATCTGCGCGATCACCCCGTCTACTACGCGGGCCCGGCCAAGACCCCCGAGGGCTACGCCTCCGGGTCCTTCGGCCCCACCACGGCCGGGCGGATGGACTCCTATGTGGCGCAGTTCCAGGCCGCGGGCGGCTCCAAGGTGATGCTGGCCAAGGGCAACCGCAGCAAGCAGGTCACCGACGCCTGCGGCACCCACGGCGGCTTCTACCTGGGGTCCATCGGCGGCCCGGCGGCCCGGCTGGCCCAGGACTGCATCAAGAAGGTCGAGGTCGTCGAGTACGAGGAGCTCGGCATGGAGGCGGTCTGGCGGATCGAGGTCGAGGACTTCCCGGCCTTCATCGTCGTGGACGACAAGGGCAACGACTTCTTCACCGAGCCCGCCCCGGCCCCCACCTTCACCTCGATCCCGGTCCGCGGCCCGGGTCTGTGAGCCCGGGTCTGTGAGCGCTCGGACCTCCGTGGGCGCGTAGCCGGGGGTACGGACGGAAGGGGGG
>NZ_JBHVHF010000509.1:0-3477 GCF_042800315.1 Streptomyces sp. NPDC057638 | reverse complement strand
GGTCAGAACGGCGGCTGGTCGTCCGCGCTGGGGGCCGACGCCCACGCGTCGGCCTGGGGGGCCTGCGCGGGCTGCCGCTGCCATCCGTTCTGCTGGGCCTGGCCGTTGCGCTGCACCTTGGCGACCTTGGCGGTCGCGTTGCGCAGGCTCGGCCCGACTTCTTCGACATCGAGTTCGTAGACGGTGCGCTTCTCACCTTCGGCGGTCTCGTAGCTGCGCTGACGCAGTCGGCCCTGAACGATGACCCGCATCCCCTTGGTGAGGGATTCGGCGACGTTCTCGGCGACGTGCCGCCAGACGGAGCAGGTGAGGAAGAGGCTTTCGCCGTCCTTCCACTCGTTGGTGGTCTTGTCGAAGACGCGGGGCGTGGAGGCGACCCGGAACTTTGCGACACCGGCGCCGGAGGGCGTGAAGCGCAGCTCGGGGTCGTCAACAAGGTTGCCGATCAGGGTGATGGTGGTTTCGCCTGCCATGGGGGTTCCTCCTCGTGGGTGGTTCGATGGCGATCGACCCGGGGCTTGCCTCCCCGGCCCGACGTGTATTATTTTACCTGTCCTGGCTGTGCGCGTCAACCTCGCCCGCCGCACGGCCCGCCTTCCGGAGAGGTCCGGCGCGCGGGAGCGGCGACGGGCCGCTTCGTTCCGCGCGGGACCCTTCAACGGAGCCGCGCCGCGCCCGGGCGCGGCTCCGGGGGTCGTTCAGCTCACGCGGCGGAAGGAGTAGGAGGCGTCCTGCGCGAAGTTGGCGTTGGCCTCGCGCCAGAGGGCCCGGCGGGCATCGCGGGTCGGGTGGCCCATCGTCCCGCCCTTGTCCTGGGCGTCGGTCTCCGCTTCGGCGATCTGGCGGTGCCAGACGTCCACGGCGTCGGCCGCGCCGCAGCCCCGGAGCGCTTCAGCGAGCCGGTTCCACAGTTTCACCTCGTACTGACCCCGGGTGACGTGGTCGAAGAAGCCGTCCATGCGGACGTTCTCCACCGTGAGGCGGTCGAGGGTGCGCAGTTCGGTCCACCACCTGTCGGCCCGGCCCAGAGCACTGCGGCCGCCGGCCGCCGCGGCCGTCTCCAGTCGCTGCTTGAACATCCGCTGGTTTCGCTCGGTTCGGTCGTCGGTACGCATGTCGGCTCCTGGGAATCACGGTTCGTGGTGGCCGGTCCGGGGCTTGCCCTCCCCGTTTCGACATATATTAATCTACCCGCTTTGGGGTTTGGTGTCAACCCTGCGGCCGAACGCGCGCCGGGCCGGTGAGGCCGGGCGGGTGGACTGGGGGAAGGGTGACGATGCAGAGGTACGGCGGGCGCTCACCCTCGCTGGAGTGGCGCAAGTCGATGCGCCATGGCCGGTCACCGGGAACGGCACCGGCGTTCCAGTGGCGGACGGCGGCGAGGATCTCGTGCAGGGCGATGCACCAGAGTTCGGCGGGGTCGCCGTCGAGCGCCTCCGCGCCCTCCACGCCGACGACGGTCGCGCCGCGCGCGTCTTCGATCCGCCGGAACGTCAAGGGGTGGAGCTGGTGACGGTCGGCCCGGTCGAACACGACACGTGCGGCAGTGGGCCACACAAGGCGGAGGGCCGGGGCGGCGTCGTAGAGGAACGCCCCGGCCATGTCCGTCTCGGCTCGCTGGAGGCGGCGGCGGTGGGCGTGGAGGTGTCCGGCCGGGTCCGCGTACGGGTCGGGGAGAGGAACGGACTCGGCGCTCACCGGCAGGGCTCCGGTTCGGTGCGGCTGATCATTCGCCACGCGGCGGCGCGGGCGCTCCGGTTGAGGATCTCGGAGATCTGGGCGCGCTGTCGCCGTATGGCTTCGAACTCGGCGGCGGCGTCGCGGTCCCCTGCTGCCGCGCGGGCCAACAGGGAGCCGATGGGGTCGGGAGTGTCGGGGGTGTTGCTCACGGGGGTGTCCGTTCGGTCGGGTGGGGGCCGGCTGGCCGGGCTGGTGGCGGCCCCCGCGCCCGGGGCGCGGGGGCAGGGGGCTTCAGAGGCGGATGGCGAACCCGTTCATCTCGACGATGTCCGGATCGGCCCCCGGGCTGTCCGCGTAGTCGGCGACCTGGCGGCCCAGCTCCCGGCGGGTCTTGAATGCCTCGTCGCTGGAGAGTGACGTCAGCGGACGGGCGAAGAACTCCGCGCCGTACTCGAAGTCGTCCATCCGGTAGAAGCCGTACCCGTCCCGGTCAACGGTCTCGGCGCGTCCGCCGTACAGATCGTGGGCGAGGTCGCGGATGGTGTCGAGCTGTTCGGCGACGGTCACGGTGTTCTCCTGGATTCGTTGGCTCGTGGTGGCCGGTCCGGGGTTTGCCCTCCCCTTCTCGACATGTATTATTCTATCCGTCTTGCTTCGGGGAAGTCAACCGCCACCGGGGGTTGACGATGCGCCGGATCTCCTTTCTGCATTTCCGGCAGGCGAACCGGTCCAGCAGTGCCCGGTAATTCGGGCTATGGAACCTGCGCCTTGCGTAGTTCGAGACACGGGGGCGGGGGCGACGGCGGCTGTATCCGCTGTTCCCGTTCAGCTTCGCCCATTCCTTGACGATGTCGCGGAAGCAGCGGCGCACCGGCATGGACGTGCGGCCTCCGTCCACGAAGGTTCCACACAGGGCCGGTGTCCGGGTCCAGTGGCCGGACTCGTTGGCGTATTCGAGCGGCAGGGCGTGGAGAGGTCCGCTCTCGCTGCGCGCGCTGCGGAATCGGGGTTCCAGTCGGGTGGATTCCATGGGGTCCCTTTCTTGTCACGGCCGGGCGACCCGGGGGCGGGCCGCCCGGCCGGGTGGGGTCAGCCGACGACGCGCATCCCGATCAGGCGGGGGCTGTCGTCCACCGTGCCGCACGCGTCGTGGGTGCACTCCGCGCACAGGTGGGGACAGCCGCAGGTGTCGCGGTTGAAGTCGGAGACGTGCCAGCCGCCTTCGTGCGCGGCCCAGGCTCCGGCGTCGGCGTCGTCCGGCTGGCCGGAGTCGGCGGGACAGCGTTCGCACCGAATGGTCTCGACCTCTTCGGCGGTCGGCCAGAACGGGATGAGCGGCGTTTCGGCGATGACGGCAGCCATGGACAGTCCCTCGACTCGATGGATCGTGGTGGTCGACCCGGGGTTTGCCCTCCCCGTTTCGACATTTACTATTCTACCGTCCGTGTTTGTGGTTTGGCAAGTTCGGGACCTGCACTTTTCCGGGCGTGGTTCGGGTGGGCGCGGAGCGGCCGCCTTCCCTTCGGGCCTCCGTACGGTCGGTTCGCCGGGTGACGGCCCGGGCCGCGACGGTGCAGGTGCCCGCCGACCTTTCTTTCTCCCGCCCCGGCAAAGGCAGTTCCAGGGCGCGGTGGTTCGGCGGTCAAGCGCGGGAGGGAGTACCGCAGCCGGTAGAGCGACGTAGGAGCGGGCCGGCGAGGACACGGACCGGAGCGCTTGAGGGCCGGGCCGCCGCGCCCACAATCAGAGAGCCGGGGATGGAGGAAGACCGGTGACGGCCGGAGCGCAGCGGAGGCC
>NZ_JBHVHF010000508.1:0-3486 GCF_042800315.1 Streptomyces sp. NPDC057638 | reverse complement strand
GCCGGGAACCGTCCAACGGCTCCCGGCACCAGGGCGCCACCTCAGTGCCCCGCGCTCTCCACCACGGCCGCCCACTCGTCCAGCAGCGACTGGGCCGAGGCATCGTCAGGCCCCTCGGCCCACAGATGTGTCACCGCCTCCGACGGGTCAGGCAGCACCATCACCCAGCGGCCGTCCGTCTCCACCACCCGCACCCCGTCGGTGGTGTCCACATGCCGCTCACCGGCCGCCTCGACGACCCGGCGCATCACCAGACCCTTGACCGCCCACGGGGTCGCCAGATCGCGCCTGAGGACGTGCGCCCTCGGGATCCGCGCGTCGATCTGGCTCAGCGTGAGCTGGGTACGGGCCACCAGCCCGACCAGCCGCACCAGCGCCGCCGTACCGTCGAAGACACTGCTGAACTCCGGCACGATGAAACCACCGCGCCCGTCACCACCGAAGATGGTGCTCTCCTCGCGCCCCACCCGGGTCAGATCGTCGGGCGAGGTCGTCGTCCACTCCACCTGCGTACCGTGGTACGCGGCCACCTGCTCGGCGATCCTCGTCGTCGTCACCGGCAGCGCCACCCGTCCGCTGCGCCGTTCCGCGGCGACCAGGTCCAGCAGCACCAGCAGCGCCCGGTCGTCCTCCACGATCCGGCCCCGCTCGTCCACCAACGACAAGCGCTCGCCGACGGGGTCGAACCGCACCCCGAACGCGGCCCGCGCGGACGCCACGATCTCCCCGAGCCGCACCAGACCCGCCCGGCGCGTCTCAGCGGACTCGGTCGGCCGTGCCTCGTCGAGCCCGGGGTTGATGGTGAGCGCGTCCACGCCCAGCCGGCCCAGCAGGCTCGGCAGCACCAGCCCCGCGCTGCCGTTGGAGGCGTCCACGACCACCTTCAGACCGGACTCCGCGATACCGGTGGTGTCGACGTTCCTCAGCAGGGATCCCGTGTACGAGTCGAAGACGCTCGCCGGGAAGTGCAGATCCCCGATCTCGCCCGGGAACGCCCGCCGGTACTCCTGCCGGGCGTACACCCGGTCGAGCTTGCGCTGTCCCGCCTGGGAGAGATCGGCACCGCGCTCGTCGAAGAACATGATGTCGACCGAGTCCGGCACACCCGGAGTGGTACGGATCATGATGCCCCCGGCACTGCCACGGGCCGTCTGCTGCCGTGCCACCGGCAGGGGTACGTTCTCCAGGTCGCGTACGTCGATGGCGCTGGCCTGGAGCGCGGAGATCACGGCCCGCTTCAGCGCTCGCGCGCCACGGGAGTGGTCCCGCGCGGTGGTGACCGTGGACCCCTTCTTCAGCGTGGTGGCGTAGGCACCGGCCAGCCGGACCGCCAGCTCAGGGGTGATCTCCACATTGAGAATCCCGGAGACGCCCCGGGTGCCGAAGAGATGGGCCTGCCCCCGTGACTCCCAGATGACCGAGGTGTTGACGAAGGCTCCCGCCTCGATGGTCTTGAAGGGGTAGACCCGCACATTGCCCTGAACAATCGATTCCTCACCGACGAGACACTCATCCCCGATGACCGCGCCGTCCTCGATCCGCGCGGCCCGCATGATGTCGGTGTTCTTGCCGATCACACAGCCACGCAGATTGGAGTGCTCGCCGACATACACGTTGTCGTGGACCACCGCCCGGTGAAGGAACGCACCGCTCTTGACGACCACGTTCGACCCCACCACGGTGTGCTCGCGCAGTTCCGCGCCGGCCTCGACCTTGGCGTAGTCGCCGATGTAGAGGGGACCGCGCAGCACGGCGTCCGGGTGAACGTCCGCTCCTTCCGCCACCCACACCCCGGGGGAGATCTCGAACCCGTCGATGTCGACGTCGACCTTGCCCTCCAGGACATCGGCCTGGGCCTTCACATAGCTCTCATGGGTGCCGACGTCCTCCCAGTAGCCCTCGGCGACATAACCGAAGATCGGCTTGCCTTCCTTCATGAGCTGTGGGAACACATCACCCGACCAGTCGACGGGCACATCGGGCTCGACATAGTCGAATACCTCGGGCTCCATCACATAGATGCCCGTGTTCACGGTGTCCGAGAAGACCTGGCCCCAGGTCGGTTTCTCCAGGAAACGCTCGACCTGGCCCTCCTCGTCGACAATGGTGATGCCGAATTCGAGGGGATTGGGAACCCGGGTCAGACAGACTGTGACCAGAGCGCCCTTCTCCTTGTGAAAGGAGATGAGATCGGAGAGGTCGAAGTCGGTGAGAGCATCACCCGAGATCACGAGGAACGCATCATCTTTCAGCGCTTCCTCAGCATTCTTCACACTGCCCGCGGTGCCGAGCGGCTTCTCCTCATTGGCATAGGTGAGCTCCATTCCGAGCTCTTCACCGTCACCGAAGTAGTTCTTCACCAGCGAGGCGAGGAACTGTACGGTGACGACGGTCTCGTTGAGCCCATGCCGCTTCAGCAGCCGCAGCACATGCTCCATGATCGGCCTGTTGGCGACCGGGAGCAGTGGCTTGGGCATGCTGGAAGTCATGGGGCGAAGTCGGGTTCCTTCGCCACCGGCCATCACGACGGCCTTCATGTCGGAAGCGTCCTCCTTGAGAGACGACGGTCAGCCGACTTCGCTCGCCCAAAGAGGCCCTTTTGGCGTCAAGCGTGGCGATGGCATAGAGCGCCACCCCACATCGACGAGGTCAATCGGCCACTGCGTCCGCCTTGACGAGTCGGCGGACCTGGACCACGTAGAGGATCCCTGCCCACCAATACAGAGTTGTACCCCATCCTGCGAACGCCCATCCGAAAATGGCGGCGAGTGACGCAAGCCACCCTGACCCGTCACTCAGGAGCAGCAACGGGAACGCGTACATGAGGTTGAAGGTGGCCGCCTTGCCCAGGAAGTTCACCTGCGGCGGAGGATAGCCATGGCGCCGGAGGATTCCCACCATCACCAGCAGCATCAGTTCCCGCGCCAAAAGCGCGGCGGTGAGCCACAGCGGCAGGATCTCGCGCCAGGTAAGACCTACCAGAGTGGACAGAATGTACAAACGGTCGGCCGCCGGGTCGAGCAGGCGGCCGAGTTTGCTGATCTGGTTCCAGCGCCGGGCGAGCTTGCCATCCAGGTAGTCACTGATACCGCTGAGCATGAGGACGAGCAGCGCCCAGCCATCACTCTTGGGCCCACCGAACTCGGGTCGGAGAATCAGCCAGAGAAAGAGCGGCACACCTGCGAGACGCGCCATGCTGAGGATGTTGGGGATGGTGAGCACCCGGTCGGTCTGAACACGGGTCTCCTGGACCTCCACCCGAGAGCCTCCTGCAGAACGTTCCGATGTTGCCCCCTGACCCTACCGTCAGCCGGGAAGATCCCCGGCACAGGGGTACGGAGGGCCCACTCCCCGCCCGCTCCTGTGCCGCACTACCGCCCCTGTTTTCGGGCATGCGAAAGGGCCCTGTACCAGATATCCCGGTACAGGGCCCTCTCTCAATATTAGTTCGGCGGCGTCCTACTCTCCCACAGGGTCCCCCCTGCA
>NZ_JBHVHF010000507.1:0-3498 GCF_042800315.1 Streptomyces sp. NPDC057638 | reverse complement strand
CACCAGGGTTGTGCGCGTGCCGTCCGGGCTCAGCCCCGGGAGCGGCCCCGTACGTCGATCACGGCGGCGCGCTCACCGTCGGCGTTGTGGTGGAACAGGGCGAGCAGTTCGCCGTCGGCGGCGCCGGGCGAGCGGTGCACCGCCAGGGCGCGCCCGGACCGGACGGGGTGGACGACCGTCCCGGCCGGGCCGTTCTCCGCCCGCGCCCAGTACCGCGGGGCCAGCGGGTCGAAGGTGACGGGCGCGTCGGTCTGGTCGACGGTGGCGTGGCCGGGGGCGCGGTAGAAGCCGCCGACGGAGACCGTGTAGCGGATCGGGTGGGAGGCCGCGGACGGGTCGATGCCGAGCGCGCTCAGCCGCACCGGCAGCACCAGCACGTTGGTGTCGAAGGTGTTGGTGTCGACCTCGCCGAAGTGACCGTTGACGGGCTGGGTGTCGACGGAGGCGAAGCCCCCGGCGGGCAGCGGGCGCCGCAGGTCGACGGTGTTGACCAGCAGGACGTCGCTGCGGGGCGCCTTGACGACGTAGGACTCGTAGTCGGCGGTGCCGTCGCCGGTGGTGTCGATCCGCACGGCGGGCACGGTGTTGCTGCCGATATTGGCCCAGTTCCCCCAGGTGACCACGGAGAAGGCGGCCAGGGCCCGCTCCGGGGCGCCTTGGGCGCGGGCGGTGGGGGCGGTGGAGGTGGCGCCGACCCAGCGCAGGTCGCCGCCGCGCGCGGTGGCGTTGAGGGCGCAGCGGCCCTGGGTGGTGTCCGCGCAGTCGGGCAGCCGCGGTGAGCGGGCGCCGAGTTCGAAGACACCGGCCAGCGAGCGGTAGGCGGCGGAGCCGGTGCCCTGGTCGAGCCCGCGGCCCCGCAGGGTGAGCGCGGCGCTGTCCTGTCCGTCGCGGAAGGTCAGTGACGCGGGGGCCCGGAGGGTGGAGACGGGCTTGGGCGAGGCGGCCACGGGCACCCTCAGCTCACGGGTCGCGCCGAGGCGCGGGGTGAGGACGAGCCGTCCGGAGGCGTCGGCGACGAACTGCCGGGCGAGGCCGCCCTGGACGGCCTCCATCGCCGGTTCGATGGCCTTGCGCAGGGCGCGGATGTCATCGATCCGCAGGGTGACGGTCACCTTGGCGGTGCCACGCGGCGGGACGTACACCACGGGCGGCGAGACGCTGAAGCGGACACCCGGCATCTCGGCGATGGGCTGGTAGGCGGCGCGGAAGAGCTGGGGCCTGGCGCTCTTGTTGACGACCTTCACGGTCTTGGCGCGCACCAGGCGCCGGTCCGCCTCGACGACGCCGAAGGAGGCGCTGACGGCGCCCGGGTCGTCGGCGACGTAGGCGAGGGCGTTGGTGTCGAGGGCCGCGCGGGCGTCGATGCGTCCGGCGCCGACGCGCTGCGGGGTGAGCGGCTTGCCGTCGTCGGAGACGATGTCGTGCCCGGCGGTGTTCATCGCCGCGGCCTTGGCCTCCTCATAGCTCCAGCCGGGCTGGGCCTGGCGGATCAGCGCCATGATGCCGGTGGCGTGCGGCGCGGACATCGAGGTGCCGGAGTAGACCGCGCGGTCGGTGCCGCTGCCGCTGAAGGCGGCGGCGATGGTGTCACCGGGGGCGGACAGGTCCGGCTTGACGACCGGCCCGCGGATACCGCGCGAGGTGAAGACGGAGGCGGTGTCGGTGAGGGCGTGGTCGTACGAGGGGACCCGGGCCCGGTCCGTGCCGACCAGCCGCAGCGTCAGCGTCCCGGCCTCCAGCGCGGGCCGCAGCGCGGCCGTGGAGGTGGCGGTGAACTGGAACATGGGCATGCTGGCGGTGCCGGTCAGCCGCGAGGTGAAGTGGTCCTGCTCGGCGCTGAGCACGACGGCGGCGGCGCCCGCCCGCTGGGCGTTGTTGGCGCGGGCGGCGGAACCGCACTCCAGGCCCTCGATGGTGCGCTGGATGTGCATCTCGATCCAGACGATCTTTCCGGCGACGGCGGTGGCGTCGCCGGGCGCGTAGGGCTTGCAGCCCTGGGCGTTGTCCGGGGCGAGGGCGACGACGGGCCGGGTCAGGTCCAGTTCGTCCAGGCCGGTGTGGGCGAGGCTGTACTGGCCGCTGCGGGTGCCCCGCAGCGCGGCGGGCTCCTCGATCCTGGCGCCGTCGCGCAGCACGTAGGAGTCACGGGTGCTGCCGACGGTCAGGGCCTCGGGGGCGAGGCTGCCGGGCGAGCCCGCGACGTCGTAGAGGTCACCGCCGTTGCCCGCCGAGAAGACGGAGAGCACATCGTGCTGGGCGAGCTTGCGCACGAACAGCGAGAGCGGGTCGTCGACGCTGTTGTAGTTGCTGCTCAGGGCGAGGCTGACGATGTCCAGCTTGTCGGCGAAGTCGCCGTCGCCGTTGGGGTCGAGGGCGTGGTCCAGCGCCTTCGCGGTGAGGGTGGAGGTCAGCCCGTTGCAGCCGAAGACCTTCAGCGAGTACAGGGACGCCTGGGGCGCCATCCCGGGCCCGACCTTCATCGCGGCGACGGTCTCGGGGGTGAGCTTGGCGTAGTCGCCGGTGAAGGTGGTGCCGTCGGCGTTGACGCCCTGCGAGGCGATGATGCTGGCGCCGTGCGTGCCGTGGTGACCGCAGGAGATCGGATTGGGGTCGGGTACGGGGGTGGGTGAGCCGAGACGGCCGGAGGCGTCGTAGTTGTCGCCGACGAAGTCGGTGCCGCCGACGACCTTGCGGGTGGGGAAGCCCGGGTCGGCGACGTCCGGCTTGATGGCGCGGTACGCCTCTTTGGTGCCCACCCCGCCGAACGCGGCGTGGGTGTAGTCGATGCCGTCGTCGACGATGCCGACGCGGATGCCCGCGCCGGTCCTGCCGGTGGACCGCCAGGTGTTGAGGGCGCCCGTGAGCTGGACGGAGTTGGTACTGGCCTTGGCCTGGGCGACCACCGGGCTGACCGCGGCCACATCGGCGCGGGCGGCGAGCGCGCGCAGCCCCTCGGGGCCGGTCTCGGCGATCAGTCCGGGCACGGCGTTGCTGGTGGTGGCGAGGACCTTGGTGGAGCGGTCCGCGGCGCGCAGCGCGTCGGCGACGGACTCCGCCTGCCGGGCGACGGCCCGCCGGGCGTCCTGCGCGGCCCGCTGGGCCGAGGCCTCGCTGGCGCCCCGGGCGGTGCCCGCGGCGTACGCGTCGACGGCGGAGCTTGTGGCCAGCCGTACGAAGACGGTGGCCGGTCCACCGCGCGCGGCCTGGTTCGCGGCGAGGGTGGCCCCGAGTCCGGCGGGGGCCTGGCCACGCGGCTTCGCGGCGGTCGCGCCGTCCGCGCGGCCGTCGTCGGCACCGGCGGGGACCGTACCGGCGGCGACGGTGGCGAGGGCCGCGAGGGCGGCCAGCGTCGACAGGTGTCTGAGGCGCCGTGGGCGCCGGGGGTGTTGCGACAAGCCAATCAACCTCATTTGTCGTCGTTCCTTGGAGACGCCCGAAACGGTCCGGGCGGGGTGGCGCGAGGGGGGTGGGGCCGGGTGGGCGTGCGGTCGGCGGCCG
>NZ_JBHVHF010000506.1:0-3529 GCF_042800315.1 Streptomyces sp. NPDC057638 | reverse complement strand
GGTCAGGGCCGTCCGGCACCGGGCCGGTGGAGGTCAGGCGGCCGGGATGAGCCGTCCGCCGTCGGTGTCGCGGATGATCGCGCACACATCCCGCAGTCCCGCCTCCAGGCGGTCGATCTCCTCGTTCGTCACATAGACCGAGGGCTCGAACCGCAGGGTGTACACGGCGCTCGCGGTCGGGAAGGTCCGGATCGCGTGCTCCTTGAGCAGATAGCCCGAGAGCAGATAGCCGAAGATCCCGCTCAGGCCCGCCTGGCGCAGCGGCTCGGCCTCGGCCGCGGACTGGTCCTGGAACTCCAGACCGAGGATCAGCCCCCGGCCCCGGACCTCCCTGACCGTCTCGGGGAAGTCCGCCAGCACCGAGCGGAGCATGGCGGTCATCCGCTCACCCCGCTCGGCGGCCCGGCGGTAGACCGCGCCGCCGTCCGCCTCCATCAGCTCCAGCACCTTCAGGGAGATCTCCGTGGAGAAGCTGTCCTTGGCGAAGGTGGAGCTGTGCGACAGCTCGAACTGCTGCCCGTGGTACAGGGCCTTGCGCACCAGCATCACGGCGGCCTTGGCGATGCCGCCGCCCAGGCTCTTGGCCAGGGTGTAGTAGTCGCCCTTGAGCCCGAGATGGGTCCCGGCGAGGAACTTCCCGGTGCGGCCCATGCCGCACTGGATCTCGTCCACCACGACCGGGATCCCGGTCTGCTGGCAGACCTCCTGGATCTCGCGGACGAACTCCGGTGTCAGCTCGTAGATACCGCCCTCGCCCTGGATGGGTTCCAGGACGAACGCCGCGAAGAGCGGGTAGCCGCGCTCGGCCACCTGCACCTGGCCGCCCTCGACCACGAGGTCGAGCAGGACGGCCCGCTCCTCCTCGACGATCTTGCGCAGCGCCCCGGGACGGTCCTTGGGGACAAACCTGGCCTGGGCGGCCAGCCCCCGGAACGGCACCCGGTAGACCTCGTTGTGGGTCAGCTGCACACTGCCCGCGAGCTTGCCGTGGAAGGCGCCCTCGGGGGTGAGGAAGAGCGGTCCGCGCGCGATCCGCTCGGCGTTGCGGTGGCGTACGTCGGCGATCAGGTCCTCGATGGAGTCCGCCACCTCCGCCGGTACGGTCGCCGTACCGGCCGCGACGCGGACCGAGACCTCGTCGATATGGGCGTCGATCTCGTCGGTCAGCGCCGACAGCCGGACCACCCGGTCCAGCTCCGCGTGTTTCATCGCGGCCTCGACGGCCTCCGCGCCGCTGTTGGCGAAGATCGCGTAGTACTCCTCGTCATCGCCCCGCTCGCGCTGGATGATCCGGTTCAGCTCGGCCGCCACCGCGTTGGCGTACGGGTGGCGGGAGAACTGGGCGTGGATCGGCGTGCCGCCCTGGAGCAGCTCGACGGCGTACGCCACGATCTCCGGGTTGCTGTGGCCCAGCATGGTGGAGCCGTAGCCCCCGGCGAAGTCGAGGACGGGGGACTCGCCGCCGTCCTCGGTACGCCGGTAGAGCGTGTTGCCCTCGCCCCGGACGTACTCCACGTCCAGACCCGCGCCGCCCAGTGTCCGCAGCAGGAACGGCTCGGCGAAGCCGGGCGGATCGTCACCCGGGTTTCTGGTCTCGGTCATCGTCGACCCCTTCAGGCAGTGGTGGAGGCGGTTCAGGCGGTGGTGACGGTGGTGTCGCGGTCGGCCGCCGGGCCGGTGGTGCCCGCGTCCTTCCGCTCGCTGTCCTGGGCTGCGTCCGTGGCTGTGGCTGTGGCTGTGTCCAGGGCCGCTGTCTCCGCCGCCGCGTGGGCCTCGGCGGGCGAGGAGCCGATCGCCGGGACCTTGCGCAGCAGGGTCAGCGCGATGATGGCGGTGAGGACCGCCATGGCCGCGCTGAACCACGCCGTCACATGGAAGCCGCTGGTGAACGCCTCACGGGCGGCGACGACCAACTGGTCGCCCAGGCCGTCGGGGAGCGACTCGGCGGCCTTGGTGGCGCCACCGATCGTGTCCATCGCGGCCTCGTTCGCCGAAGCCGGGATGCCCTCGGGAGCGCTCTCCTTGACCTCGGAGCGGTAGACCGCGACGGCGAGCGAGCCGGTGATCGCGATGCCGAACGCCAGACCGAGGTCATAGGCGGTCTGACCGGTGGCGGCGGCGTTGCCCGCCTTCTCCGGCGGCGCGTTGCCCACGGCCAGCGCGGTGCCGAGCACACTGATCGGCGCCACACCGAACATGATGATCGCGAGTCCGAAGGAGGCCGGGACGATACCGCTGTCGTCCGCGCCCGCCATCCCGGACATGACAAATCCGACCAGGGTGATGAGCAGGCCGGCGCTGATGACCGTGGCCGGACGGAACCGCCGCGCCAGCGCCGGGGTGATCTGCGAGCCCAGGATCAGTCCCACCGCGCCCGGCAGCAGCCACAGACCCGCGGCCAGCGGGCTCAGCTCGCCGACCACCAGCAGATACTGCGGCACCAGGTACTCGACGCCGTTCAGCGCCATCATGCCGAAGAGCAGCACCAGCAGCGCGCCCGTGAAG
Source organism: Streptomyces sp. NPDC057638 (assembly GCF_042800315.1). Lineage (NCBI taxonomy): Bacteria > Bacillati > Actinomycetota > Actinomycetes > Kitasatosporales > Streptomycetaceae > Streptomyces > Streptomyces sp. NPDC057638. The sequence continues at coordinate 1,024 of NZ_JBHVHF010000506.1, read as the reverse complement.
ACCTTGGTGCGGAAGAGCCCCATGTCCAGCAGCGGCGTCTCCAGCCGGTTCTGCCGCTTGACGAACAGCACCGCCAGCAGCACACCGAGGACGAAGGCGCCCACCGTGGCCACCGACCAGCCGTACTCGGCCAGCTTCTTGACGCCGTAGACCAGCGGCAGGATCGCGATCAGGAAGAGCACCACGCTGATGAAGTCCAGCTTCCCGGGGTTCGGGTCGCGGTACTCGGGCAGCAGCACCAGCGCCAGCACCAGCGGCACCAGCATGACGGGCACGCCCATCAGGAAGACGGACCCCCACCACCAGGAGTCCAGCAGCACACCGCCGATGATCGGGCCGATCGCGATGCCGACGGAGAGGGCGGTGACCCACATGGCGATGGCCGTGGCGCGCTGCTTGGCGTCCGCGAACATGTGGGTGATCAGCGAGAGCGTGGACGGCAGCACGGCCGCACCGGCGACACCGAGCAGCGCTCGCGCGACGATCAGCATCTCGGGGCTGGTCGAGTACGCCGCGAGCAGCGACGACACGATCACGCCGACCGAGCCGTACATCAGCAGCTTCCGCCTGCCCAAGCGGTCGCCGAGGGTGCCCATGACCACGAGGAAGCCGCAGGTCATGAAGCCGTAGATGTCGGTGGTCCAGAGCAACTGGGAGCTGCTCGGCTGGAGGTCGGCCGTCAGATACGGCGTGGCCAGCCACAGCACGCCGAGGTCGGCCGTCATCAGCGTGACGGGGAGCAGCAGCACCAGCAGACCGAGCCACTCGCGCAGCCCGGCCCGCGGCGCCACCGCTGGGGCGGTGTTCGAAGACATGAGGGTCCCTTCTCTGTGTTTCTGTGAAAAACCGGTCGTGCCCGCCGTGGTCGTGCGTTCGGCCGTTTGCGTGGCGGGTGCGGCCGGGGGCTTGTGGGGCCGGTGCCCTTCCGCCGGATGGTGCTGGGCCCGGTGGAGGGGCCGGCCGTGCCGGGTGCGGACCGGCGGGTGGGCGGGGATCCCCCAGGCCCCCGGCGTGGGGGCCGGGG
>NZ_JBHVHF010000505.1:0-3573 GCF_042800315.1 Streptomyces sp. NPDC057638 | reverse complement strand
GCCTTCGTGGCCGCCGTCTTCGTGGTGGCGGCCTTCTTCGCGGGGGCCTTCTTGGCCGGGGCCTTCTTCGCCGGGGCCTTCTTGGCGGCCGTCTTACGGGCCGTCTTCTTGGCCGGGGCGGCCTCCACCTCGGCGGGTGCCTCGGCGGCGCTCGGCGTGGTGGTGACCACCACCACGGCGGCCTCCTCCGCTCCCGAAGGCGAACCCGCCGGGGCGGTGGCCTTACGGGTCACCCGGCGCCGGGCCTTCGGCGGGGCGGCCTCGGCCGGAGCCTCGGCGACCACCGGGGCGGCCGGAGCCTGCGGGGCCTCGGCCACGGGAGCCTCCGGCTCGGACGTCGCGATCACGACCTCCGGCACCGTGGTGTCGGCGGCCTTCGGCGAACCGGCGGGAGCCGTCGCCTTGCGCGTGGCACGCCGACGGGTACGCCCGGCGGGAGCCGCCTCGGCCGGAGCCTCGGCCTCCTGCGGGGCCTGCTCCTGGACCGGAGCCGGGGCCGGGGCCTGCTCCTGGACCGGGGCCTGCGGCTCCGGCGCCACCTCGGGCACCTGCTCGGGCTCCGGCGCCACCTCGGCCCTGGACGCCCTGCGGGACGCCCTCCCCTTGCCCGCCTTCTTCTCGGCGGCGGGCGCGGGCTCGGCCTTCTCGGCCGCGGCCGCGGGCTCGGCGGGAGCCTCGGCCTCGGCGGCCTTGGGCGCACCGCTCGGCGCGGACGCCCTGCGGGTCACCCGGCGCCGACCACGGCCGCGCATCGCCGCCGCCTCGGCCTCGGCCGCGCTGCTGTACAGCTCCTCGTCCGGTACGAAGGCGGGCTCGGGCAGCGCGACCGGCTCGGCCGGCGCCTCGGACACGGAGGCCCTGCCCTCATGCGCCTCGTGCGTCTCGTGCGTCTCGTGGACCTCCGGGGCGTGGTCGGCCCCGCCACGGCCGCGCTTCTTCGAGCGCTTGCCGCCACCGCCGCCACCGACGGACGTCGGCTGGTCCATGTGCACGATCAGACCACGGCCGTTGCAGTGGACACAGGTCTCGGAGAAGGACTCCAGCAGCCCCTGCCCGACCCGCTTGCGGGTCATCTGCACCAGCCCCAGCGAGGTCACCTCGGCGACCTGGTGCTTGGTCCGGTCCCGGCCCAGGCACTCCAGCAGCCGGCGCATCACCAGATCCCGGTTGGACTCCAGCACCATGTCGATGAAGTCGACCACGACGATGCCACCGAGGTCGCGCAGCCGCAGCTGGCGCACGATCTCCTCGGCCGCCTCCAGGTTGTTCCTGGTGACGGTCTCCTCCAGGTTGCCGCCCTGGCCGGTGAACTTGCCGGTGTTGACATCGATCACGACCATGGCCTCGGTCTTGTCGATCACCAGCGAACCGCCGGACGGCAGCCAGACCTTGCGGTCCAGCGCCTTCATCAACTGCTCGTCGATGCGGTAGGTCGCGAAGACGTCCACCTCGCTGGTCCAGCGCTGGAGGCGCTCGGCCAGATCGGGGGCCACATGCGACACATAGCCGTGGATGGTCTCCCAGGCGTCGTCACCGCTGACGATGACCTTCGAGAAGTCCTCGTTGAAGATGTCGCGGACCACCCGGACGGTCATGTCCGGCTCGCCGTAGAGCAGCGTCGGGGCGCCACCGCTCTTGGCCTTCTTCTGGATCTCCTCCCACTGCGCCTGGAGCCGCTCGACATCACGGCGCAGCTCGTCCTCGCTGGCGCCCTCGGCGGCGGTGCGCACGATGACGCCCGCGTCCTCGGGGACGATCTTCTTGAGGATGGTCTTCAGCCGGGCCCGCTCGGTGTCGGGCAGCTTGCGGCTGATCCCGGTCATCGACCCCTCGGGGACGTAGACCAGGTAACGGCCGGGCAGGGAGACCTGACTGGTGAGGCGGGCGCCCTTGTGGCCGATCGGGTCCTTGGTCACCTGGACCAGCACCGACTGACCGGACTTGAGCGCGGCCTCGATCCGGCGCGGCCCGTTGGCCATGCCGAGCGCCTCGAAGTTGACCTCACCGGCGTACAGGACGGCGTTGCGGCCCTTGCCGATGTCGACGAAGGCGGCCTCCATCGACGGCAGCACGTTCTGCACCTTGCCCAGGTACACATTGCCGACGTACGAGGTGGCCTGCTCCTTGTTGACGTAGTGCTCGACCAGCACGTTGTCCTCAAGGACGCCGATCTGGGTGCGCTCGCCGCTCTGGCGGACGACCATCACGCGCTCGACGGCCTCACGGCGGGCCAGGAACTCGGCCTCGGTGATGATCGGCACCCGGCGGCGGCCCTGCTCACGCCCCTCACGGCGGCGCTGCTTCTTCGCCTCGAGCCGGGTGGAGCCCTTGATGGACTGCACCTCGTCGGAGGGCTCGTCGCTCTTACGGGCGCGCGGCTCACGGACCTTGACGACGGTACGCTCCGGGTCGCCCGCGCTCACTTCCTCGTCCGCCAGCGGCTCACCGCTGCGACGGCGGCGACGGCGGCGGCGACGGCTGCTCGACGACCCGCCGGAGGGGGAGTCGTCATCGAGGTCGGCGGAGTCCGCGGCCTCGGCCAGTTCCTCGTCGGCGGACTCGTCCTCGGCGGCGGCCTCGGCCGACTCCTCATCGGCGTCGGCGGCGTCGGCGGCCTCACCACGGCGGCGGCGACGGCCCCCACGGCGGCGGCGGCGCGAGGGACGGTCCTCGAACTCCTCCTCGGCCTCTCCGGCCTCCTCCGCCTCTGCGACCTGCTCCTCGTCGGCGGACCGGGCCTCGGCGGCCGGCTCGACGGCCTCGACGGCCGCGGCAGCCGCAGCAACCTCAGCGGAAGGGAGCTCCTCGCGGCCCTCACCACGACGGCGGCGACGACGACGGCCGGTGGGCTCGGGAGCCACCTCGGCGGCGGGCTCGTCCTCGGCCGGCTCCGCGTCGGCGGGCTCGGCGGACTCGGCCTGCGTGGCGGTCTGGTCGAGCTCTGCGGCGTACTCGGCTTCCTCGGTCTCCTCGACCTCTTCCAGGTGGCGCGCGGCGGCGGCCGCGGCGGCGGCGGTCTCCGGCGTCTGGAACATCGGCTCGGTGAAGACCGGGGCCTGGAAGACGGCGACCGCCGGACGTGCGGCACGGCGCGGCGCGTCCCGCTCCGCGGCCGGAACAGGCTCGGCGGTGAACTCCGGCACCACGACCCGGCGGCGACCCCGGCCACGGGGCGCGGTCTCCTCGGTGGACCTGGCCTTCGCGGGCTTCTCCGCCGCAGCGGGCGCCTTGGCCTTCGCGGGCTTCTCCGCCGTGGCGGGCGCCTTGGCCTTCGCGGGCTCCCGCGTCACGCCGGTGTCCTCGGCGGCGGACACGGCCGCGGTGACCTGGCGGGTAGCGCGGCGCCGGGTACGACGCGGGGCGGCCGACTCCTCGGCCACAGGCTCTGTCACTGCCTCAGCGGCGGGCTGCTCGGCGACCTCGGCCGAAGCCTCGGCGACCGGAGAACCGGCGGGCGCGGACGCCCGGCGCCGGGTACGACGCGGCGCGGCCGACTCCTCGGCCACAGGCTCAGCGACGACCTCAGCGGACTGCTCCACCACAGCGGCCGGAACCTCAGCCGCGACCGCCACA
>NZ_JBHVHF010000504.1:0-3576 GCF_042800315.1 Streptomyces sp. NPDC057638 | reverse complement strand
CACCCCAGGTGTCCGGGTCCGGCCCTGTCGCCGTCCCGCCCCCACGCCGACTCCTCGTCGCGGCGGACACCCGCGGTCGGCCCGCCCCGGGGCGGGCAGGTTCCGCCGCCACGCGCCCGGGGCCCATGCGCGCCCGGGGCCCATGCGGAGAGCGGGGGCGTTCCACCCCCGCGGGGCCGGCGCCCGGGCGGGCCCCACCCCGTCCGGGGGCACGAGGTGGCACCGCCGGGCCGCGCGGGTGCGGAGCCCGCGTCCTTACGGCGCGGAGGTCCGGCTGGACCCCCCCGCCCACCGGCGGTGAGCCCCGCCCCCGCCCGCCGCGGCGGAGGCCCACGCCTGGGATCACCCACCCCGCGAGCCCCAGCGGCAGCGCCCCCATGGGGTGCTTGCGCTCCCAGCGAACAGTTCGGGAACCGGGATGGCGTTGTCCGACCTGCGCGTTAGGGTCCATGAATACGAGGGCAGGGTTGCACCCGCCCCCGGCTACGAGACGCGAGACGGCAGGCAAGCCGTCAGAGACGAGCAGGTGGATACGTGACGAATCTGATGCCTTACGCCGCCGGTGAGCCGTCCCTCGGCGGTGGCCTCGGTGACCAGGTCTACAGTCGGCTGCTCGGCGAGCGGATCATCTTCCTCGGTCAGCAGGTCGACGACGACATCGCGAACAAGATCACCGCGCAGCTGCTGCTGCTCGCCGCCGACCCCGAGAAGGACATCTTCCTCTACATCAACAGCCCCGGCGGCTCGGTCACGGCGGGCATGGCGGTCTACGACACCATGCAGTACATCCCGAACGACGTCGTGACGATCGGCATGGGCATGGCGGCCTCGATGGGCCAGTTCCTGCTCACCGGCGGCGCCCCCGGCAAGCGCTTCGCGCTGCCGAACACCGACATCCTCATGCACCAGGGGTCGGCCGGACTCGGCGGCACCGCCTCCGACATCAAGATCCAGGCCCAGTACCTGCTCCGTACCAAGCAGCGGATGGCGGAGATCACCGCCCGTCACTCCGGTCAGACCGTCGAGGCGATCATCCGCGACGGCGACCGCGACCGCTGGTTCACCTCCGAGGAGGCCAAGGAGTACGGCCTCATCGACGAGATCATCTCCGCCGCGTCGGGTGTCCCGGGCGGCGGCGGCACCGGCGCCTGAGCCCACCGGGAGTCCCGTCACCCACGGTGACGATCCCGGCCGGTGACGGTGACGGACCGCTGACAGCGGCGGGACCGTCCCACCGACCGATCGGCCGCCGACCCGGCAGGGCCTCCCGGTGAGGGCCGCGCCCTCGCCCCGACCGACCCACGCGACACGCCCGCAGAACGCCACCAGGATGGTGAACACCCACATGAGCAACTTCTCCGCGAGCGGCCTGTACACCGGCCCGCAGTTGGACAACCGCTATGTCGTCCCGCGTTTCGTCGAGCGCACCTCCCAGGGTGTGCGCGAGTACGACCCGTACGCGAAGCTCTTCGAGGAGCGCGTGATCTTCCTCGGGGTGCAGATCGACGACGCCTCCGCCAACGACGTCATGGCCCAGCTCCTCTGCCTGGAGTCGATGGACCCCGACCGTGACATCTCGATCTACATCAACAGCCCGGGTGGTTCCTTCACCGCGCTGACCGCGATCTACGACACGATGCAGTTCGTGAAGCCCGATATCCAGACGGTCTGCATGGGCCAGGCGGCCTCCGCCGCGGCCGTGCTGCTGGCCGCGGGCACGCCCGGCAAGCGGATGGCGCTGCCGCACGCGCGGGTGCTGATCCACCAGCCGTCCTCGCAGACCGGCCGGGAGCAGCTCTCCGACCTGGAGATCGCGGCCAACGAGATCCTGCGGATGCGCCAGCAGCTGGAGGAGATGCTGGCCAAGCACTCCACCACCCCGCTGGAGAAGGTCCGCGACGACATCGAGCGCGACAAGATCCTCACCGCCGACGACGCGCTGGCGTACGGTCTGATCGACCAGATCGTCTCCACCCGCAAGACCACGGCCGCCGCGGCGGCCTGACCGACGCGTCACCCTTGGCGCGGCGCTCTGTGGCACCGCCGTGGCACACGACGACCATGTGAACCGCGCCAAGGGGGGCCCGAACAGAGGCCCCGGCAAGGTACCGTCGGATATGAGGCACCAGGAGCAGGCTGAACCAAGCCGCTCCCAGGCGAAGGGGAAGCACCTCGTGGCACGCATCGGTGATGGCGGCGACCTGCTCAAGTGCTCGTTCTGCGGAAAGAGCCAGAAGCAGGTGAAGAAGCTCATCGCAGGCCCGGGTGTGTACATCTGCGACGAGTGCATCGATCTCTGTAACGAGATCATCGAGGAGGAGCTCGCGGAGACCTCCGAGGTGCGCTGGGAGGAACTGCCCAAGCCCCGCGAGATCTATGAGTTCCTCGAGGGCTATGTGGTCGGGCAGGAGCCCGCCAAGAAGGCCCTATCCGTCGCGGTCTACAACCACTACAAGCGCGTCCAGGCCGGCGAGAACGGCGGCCCTCAGGGCCGGGACGACGGCATCGAGCTGTCCAAGTCCAACATCCTGCTCCTCGGACCCACCGGTTCCGGCAAGACCCTGCTGGCGCAGACGCTCGCCCGGATGCTCAATGTGCCCTTCGCCATCGCCGACGCCACGGCGCTGACGGAGGCGGGCTATGTGGGCGAGGACGTCGAGAACATCCTGCTGAAGCTCATTCAGGCGGCGGACTACGACGTCAAGAAGGCCGAGACCGGGATCATCTACATCGACGAGATCGACAAGGTAGCCCGTAAGAGCGAAAACCCCTCGATCACCCGTGATGTCTCGGGTGAGGGCGTTCAGCAGGCGCTGCTGAAGATCCTGGAGGGCACCACCGCCTCCGTACCGCCGCAGGGCGGACGCAAGCACCCGCACCAGGAGTTCATCCAGATCGACACGACGAACGTGCTGTTCATCGTGGGCGGCGCGTTCGCCGGACTGGAGAAGATCATCGAGTCCCGCGCGGGGGCCAAGGGCATCGGCTTCGGCGCGACGATCCGCTCCAAGCGGGAGATCGAGGCGAGCGACCAGTTCCAGGAGGTCATGCCGGAGGACCTGGTGAAGTTCGGGATGATCCCCGAGTTCATCGGCCGTCTCCCCGTGATCACCTCGGTGCACAACCTCGACCGCGAGGCCCTGCTGAAGATCCTGGTCGAGCCGAGGAACGCGCTGGTCAAGCAGTATCAGCGGCTCTTCGAACTCGACGGTGTCGAGCTGGACTTCGACCGTCCCTCGCTGGAGGCCATCGCCGACCAGGCGATCCTGCGGGGCACCGGCGCGCGCGGACTGCGCGCGATCATGGAGGAGGTCCTCCAGTCGGTGATGTACGAGGTGCCCAGCCGTAAGGACGTCGCCCGGGTGGTCATCACGGCGGACGTGGTCCGGGACAACGTCAACCCGACCCTGGTGCCGAGGATCGTGAAGAACGACGGACGGCACGAGAAGTCCGCGTAGCCGCTGACGCGGGTGGGCCCATCCTCCCCCGGAGGGTGGGCCCAACTCGTACACCTACGTCCATAATCCGCAGTCCTGGATCGATCCCATGGGCCTGTCACCGCACCCACCGGAATTG
>NZ_JBHVHF010000503.1:0-3591 GCF_042800315.1 Streptomyces sp. NPDC057638 | reverse complement strand
AGACAGCCACTCAGTGGTCACGGGGCGCACACCTGTCCGTATGGCGTCAGGCGGGTGAACCGAGCAGCGGCTCAGGGGCCAGACGCAGCGTCATCACCGGCAGCAGATCGGCGACACGGGTGGGCCGGTCGGGCGCGATCCCCGGCGGGGCCGGCGCCAGCGGTACCAGGATGTCGCTCGGCAGCGGGGTGGCGCACTCCGCGTCCGCGTCCGGATCGCCGTGCAGCCAGAGCGTCAGCATGTACAGCTCGGGAATGGACAGCAGACGTGGTTGTACGGGAGTGCTCATCGACTCGGCCTGGCGCAGCGCCCGGTCGGTGGAACGGAGGTAGGGACCCTCGAAGAAATGGGAGAACGTCCAGCCGTCGGGGGTGAGGATCACCTCCGCCGCGGCGACGGAGCGCGCCTGGGAACGGATCATGAACCGCCACCCGGCCAGTCGCGTGCATGGAGGTGACGTGCTCGGGACGATCTGGTCCAGTACGTGGACGGGTAGCGGTGACTCGGGGCTCACAGGTCCCTGGACGGACCGGAGAGCGGGGGTGTGCTCCTCGCTGACGGCGGTAGGGGAACCGAGTGCCGCGAGGACGCTGCGCAGGGCGGGCGTGGGAGCCGGGAGGACATGCAGCGGCATGATGGGCCTCTCACTTTGGGAGACACGGTGGAGCGGAGGCAGGTGCCGACAACAGTGTCGGCGCGCGCGGAACCGGGGGGAGAGCTGGGAGTGTCACTGAGTGCCAACTCGCTGCCTCGGTAACGGAGTTTATACGACACGTGTTCTCACGGTGTTTCCGCTAGCGCTCGTGCGTATTAACCGCAAGGCGGGTTCAGGTCCGGCTTCAGTGGTGGATTGCGCCGGATTTCTGATGAACTCTCCGTCATGGCCTGGCAATTTATCGGGAGGGCGGTAGGCCGAAACCAGCCCGTGTTTCTCGCCACGTTTCCCGTCACGTCTCGTACGCCGTTATCTGCGACTGCATCATGCCTCGGTCGTGTGTCACACGACCACGGCTGCCACACTACCGGTCTGTGGGCATCCTCGCTGCGTTATCGATCTGCCAGCGCGGGCATTATCGTCCGAGACGCCGAACCGCGTCATCCAGGAGTCGAGCGATACCGTCCCATGGCGCGAGCGGGTGACGCCGCGCCAGGCCCGTCCGAACGAGGAGGGACACGTCGATGGGGGAGAAGGCCGCGGTGGGCAGGTTCGCGCTCGCCGATCGCCAGCGGTACCGGCGCAAGCTCCAGCAGTGTCTCGCGGGGCTGGGGCGGCTGCTGGACGAGAAGAGGTTCGACCGGCCCAAGAATCTGATCGGCCTGGAGATCGAGTTGAATCTCGCTGGAGCCGACGGTCTGCCTCGCATGATGAATGCCGAGGTCCTGGATCGCATCGCGAGTCAGGATTTCCAGACCGAACTCGGAATGTTCAACCTGGAAGTAAACATTGTTCCGCACCGGATGGGTGACCGGGTTCTCGACCAACTGGCGGAAGAGCTTCGGACCGGCCTCGGATATGCGCACCGAAAAGCGCACGAGGTCGGTGCCGGGATCGTGATGATCGGCATTCTGCCCACCCTCGCGCAGGAGGATCTCGTCTCCGCGAACCTCTCCGACGCCGAGCGGTACGTGATGCTCAACGAGCAGATCGTCGCCGCCCGGGGCGAGGCATTCGCCCTCGATATCGAGGGTGTGGAGCGTCTGACCTGCACCTCCGCCTCGATCGCGCCCGAGGCCGCCTGTACCTCCGTACAGCTCCACCTCCAGGTCACGCCCGCGCGGTTCGCGGATGTGTGGAACGCGGCCCAGGCGGTCGCCGCCGTCCAGGTGGCCGTCGGGGCCAACGCGCCGTTCCTCTTCGGCAAGGAGCTGTGGCGCGAGTCCCGCCCACCGCTCTTCCAGCAGGCCACCGACACCCGGCCGCCGGAACTCCAGGCCCAGGGCGTCCGCCCCCGTACCTGGTTCGGCGAACGGTGGGTGAGTTCGGCCTACGACCTCTTCGAGGAGAACCTGAGGTACTTCCCCGCACTGCTGCCCATCTGCGACGACACCGAGGACCCACTGCGTGTCATCGATGAGGGCGGGGTGCCCCGGCTGAGTGAGCTGGCCCTGCACAACGGCACGGTCTACCGCTGGAACCGTCCGGTGTACGGAGTCGCCGACGGCATCCCTCATCTGCGGGTGGAGAACCGGGTGCTGCCGGCCGGGCCCACGGTCACCGACGTCATCGCCAACGCGGCCTTCTACTACGGACTCGTCCGGGCGCTCGCCGACGAACCACGGCCGGTGTGGAACAGGCTCCCCTTCGAGACCGCGGCCGAAAACTTTGACACCGCGTGCCGTCACGGCATCGAGGCGGAGCTGAGCTGGCCGCGTCCGGGCCGTGGCGGGATCACCCAGGCGCCGGTGGTCAAACTCGTCCGCGATGAACTGCTGCCGCTCGCGGCGGCCGGGCTCGACGCGTGGAACATCGAGCCCAGCGACCGGGACCGCTATCTCGGTGTCATCGAGGAGCGCTGCAAGCGGCGTATGAACGGCGCGACCTGGCAGGCGGAGACGTTCCACCGAGCCCTGGACGCCGGGCTGGAACGCGCTCCGGCGCTGGCGGCGACCACCCGCCGTTACTGCGAACTGATGCACGAGGGCGAGCCGGTGCACACCTGGCCGGTGGGGTTCCCGGGGCCGGCCGGCTGAGCTCGGCCGACCGCCTCGGGTGAGGATGGAGGCCGGACGGACGACGTGTGGGAGGCCGGTGTGCAGGTGGAGGCAGGGCGTAGAGCGGGTTCACTTCCCGAGGGGCCGGGGGAGCGGCTGACACCCAGGACCCTGCGGTCCGAGACACTGCTGGTGCTCGCGCTCTCCCTCGGGGCGAGCGCGGTCTCCTCCCTGATCAGCTTTGTCGGATCGCTGACGAAACCCGGCGGCCTCAAGGAACAGGCGGCCAATCTCAACGGCTCCTACGCCCCCGGCCGCCCCTGGCTCGATCTCGCCTGGCAGCTCTTCAGCATCTCCACCGCGCTGGTCCCGGTGCTGCTGGTGGCCCATCTGCTGCTGCGGGAGGGCGCGGGCGGACTGCGCTGCATGGGCTTCGACCGGACCCGGCCGTGGTTCGACCTCGGGCGCGGCACCCTGGTCGCGGCCGGGATCGGCAGCGCCGGGCTGGCGTTCTACCTGGCGATGCGGGCGGCGGGCTTCAATCTGACGGTGGTGCCGGAGTCGCTGCCCGAGGTGTGGTGGAAGTTCCCCGTACTGATCCTCTCGGCGATGCAGAACTCGGTGGTCGAGGAGGTGATCGTGGTCGGCTATCTGCTGCGCCGCCTCGACCAGCTCGGCTGGAGCCCGATGGCCGCCCTCGCCGCCAGTTCGCTGCTGCGCGGCTCGTACCACCTCTACCAGGGCATCGGCGGCTTCATCGGCAACGCCGTCATGGGTGTGGTCTTCGTCCTGCTCTACCGGCGCTGGGGCCGGGTAGGGCCGCTGGTGGTGGCGCACGCGCTGCTCGACATCGTGGCGTTCGCGGGATACGCGCTGCTGGCCGGGAAGGTCGGCTGGCTGCCGACTCCGTAGCGCGGCCCGGGGCGCACGGCGGATGAC
>NZ_JBHVHF010000502.1:0-3618 GCF_042800315.1 Streptomyces sp. NPDC057638 | reverse complement strand
CCGGTCACCGGTGTCCGGCCCACAGGGGGGACGGGGATCAGAGCTTGGTCCACGCCTCCGTCAGCACCGCGCGGAGGACGCCCTCGATCTCGTCGAAGGTGGACTGGTCCGCGATCAGCGGCGGAGCCAGCTGGATGACCGGGTCGCCACGGTCGTCGGCGCGGCAGTACAGGCCGTTGTCGAAGAGGGCCTTGGAGAGGAAGCCGTAGAGCACGCGCTCCGTCTCCTCGTCCGTGAAGGTCTCCTTGGTGGCCTTGTCCTTCACCAGCTCGATGCCGTAGAAGAAGCCGTTTCCGCGCACATCGCCGACGATCGGCAGGTCGTGCAGCTTCTCCAGCGTCGCCTTGAAGGCACCCTCGTTGTCGAGGACGTGCTGGTTGAGGCCCTCGCGGTCGAAGATGTCGAGGTTGGCCAGGCCGACGGCGGCCGAGACCGGGTGACCACCGAAGGTGTAGCCGTGCAGGAAGGTGTTGTCGCCCTGGTAGAACGGCTCGGCGACGCGGTCCGAGACGATGCAGGCGCCGATCGGGGAGTAGCCCGAGGTCATGCCCTTGGCGCAGGTGATCATGTCCGGGATGTACCCGAACTTGTCACAGGCGAAGGTCGTGCCGAGGCGGCCGAAGGCGCAGATGACCTCGTCCGAGACGAGCAGCACGTCGTACTGGTCGCAGATCTCGCGGACGCGCTGGAAGTACCCGGGCGGCGGCGGGAAGCAGCCGCCCGCGTTCTGCACCGGCTCCAGGAAGACGGCGGCCACGGTCTCGGGGCCCTCGAACAGGATCTCCTGCTCGATCTGGTCGGCGGCCCAGCGGCCGAACGCCTCCGGGTCGTCGCCGTGGATCGGGGCGCGGTAGATGTTGGTGTTCGGCACCTTGTGCGCGCCGGGGACCAGCGGCTCGAAGGGGGCCTTCAGCGCGGGCAGACCCGTGATGGACAGGGCGCCCTGCGGGGTGCCGTGGTAGGCGACCGCGCGCGATATGACCTTGTACTTGGTGTGCTGGCCGCGCAGCTTCCAGTACTGCTTGGCCAGCTTCCACGCGGTCTCCACGGCCTCGCCGCCACCGGTGGTGAAGAAGACCTTGTTGAGATCGCCCGGGGCCTCGTGGGCCAGCCGCTCCGCCAGCTCGACCGCCTTGGGGTGGGCGTAGGACCAGACCGGGAAGAAGGCCAGTTCCTGCGCCTGCTTGTAGGCGGTCTCGGCCAGCTCGACCCGGCCGTGGCCCGCGTTCACGACGAAGAGCCCGGCGAGCCCGTCGATGTAACGCTTGCCCTTGTCGTCGTAGATGTAGGTGCCCTCACCGCGGACGATGGTGGGCACGGGGGCGTTCTCATACGACGACATGCGGGTGAAGTGCATCCACAGGTGGTCGTACGCGGTCTTCGAGAGGTCCTTGCTCACGGCTATCGGGTTCCCCACATGTAGGTCTGCTTCTTGAGCTTGAGGTAGACGAAGCTCTCGGTGGACCGCACACCGGGGAGCGCGCGGATCCGCTTGTTGATCACTTCGAGCAGGTGGTCGTCGTCCTCGCAGACGATCTCCACCATCAGGTCGAAGGAGCCCGCGGTCATCACCACGTACTCACACTCGGCCATGGCCGTCAGGGCGTCCGCCACCGGGTCGAGGTCGCCCTCGACCCGGACGCCGACCATCGCCTGACGCCGGAAGCCCACGGTGAGCGGGTCGGTGACGGCGACGATCTGCATCACGCCCTGGTCGAGCAGCTTCTGCACCCGCTGGCGCACCGCCGCCTCGGAGAGGCCCACGGCCTTGCCGATGGCGGCGTAGGGACGGCGTCCGTCCTCCTGGAGCTGCTCGATGATCGCGAGGGAGACGGCGTCGATCGCCGGGGACTGTGCTTTCCCGGCTGACCCGTTCCTGGAGTCTGCGCTTCGACTGGCCACATCCTCACCATGCACCTCAGGTCGTCCCTCTGGCAACCCCTGAGCGATGAAATTCGTTGTTGAGGGGGTGTGGAAGCACTGATTCCGTAGGTAGGGAGGGTCGGGGCTGTTGAAAGCGTCTGCATACCGATTAGGGTGGGCGATGCTGGGTTGTCTCACCCATCGGACCAACGGAGTTTCAGACAGGAGGGTGGCCACAGTGACCACCGAGCTGCGTCGTCTGCGCAACTACATCAACGGGGAGTTCCGGGACGCCGCCGACGGGCGGACGATCGACATCATCAACCCGGCCACCGGTGAGCCCTACGCCACCTCCCCCCTCTCCGGCCAGGCCGACGTCGACGCCGCGATGGACGCCGCCGCGGCCGCCTTCCCCGCCTGGCGCGACGCCACCCCGGCCGAGCGCCAGAAGGTCCTGCTGAAGATCGCCGACGCGATCGAGGAGCGGGCCGAGGACCTCATCGCCTGCGAGTCGCAGAACACCGGCAAGCCGCTCGAACTGGTCCGCACCGAGGAGATCCCTCCGATGGTCGACCAGATCCGCTTCTTCGCGGGTGCCGCGCGGATGCTGGAAGGCCGCTCCGCCGGTGAGTACATGGAGGGCATGACCTCCATCATCCGCCGCGAGCCCGTCGGTGTCTGCGCCCAGGTCGCCCCCTGGAACTACCCGATGATGATGGCCGTGTGGAAGTTCGCCCCCGCGCTCGCCGCCGGTAACGCGGTGGTGCTGAAGCCGTCGGACACCACCCCCGCCTCCACCGTGCTGATCGCCGAGATCATCGGCGCCATCGTGCCCAAGGGCGTCTTCAACGTCATCTGCGGCGACCGCGAGACCGGCCGTCAGATGGTGGAGCACCCCACCCCGGCGATGGCCTCCATCACCGGCTCCGTCCGCGCTGGCATCCAGGTCGCCGCCTCCGCCTCCAAGGACGTCAAGCGGGTCCACCTGGAGCTCGGCGGCAAGGCGCCCGTCGTCGTCTTCGATGATCTCGACAGTGCCGCCATCGCCAAGGCCGTCGAGGACATCGCGGTCGCCGGGTACTTCAACGCGGGCCAGGACTGTACGGCCGCCACCCGCGTGCTCGTCCAGGAGTCCATCCACGACGAGTTCGTGGCCGCGCTCGCGAAGGCCGCCGCCGAGACCAAGACCGGCGCCGCCGACGACGAGGACGTGCTCTACGGCCCGCTGAACAACGCCAACCAGCTCGCCCAGGTCTCCGGGTTCATCGACCGGCTGCCCGCCCACGCCAAGGTCGAGGCGGGCGGCCACCGCGTCGGCGAGAAGGGCTACTTCTACGCCCCCACCGTCGTCTCCGGCCTCCAGCAGGACGACGAGATCATCCAGAACGAGGTCTTCGGCCCCGTCATCACCGTCCAGTCCTTCACCGACGAGGCGCAGGCCCTGACCTGGGCGAACGACGTCGAGTACGCCCTGGCGTCCTCGGTGTGGACCAAGGACCACGCGCGCGCGATGCGGATGTCCAAGGCGCTGGACTTCGGGTGCGTGTGGATCAACACCCACATCCCGCTGGTCGCGGAGATGCCGCACGGCGGGTTCAAGAAGTCGGGGTACGGAAAGGACCTGTCGGCGTACGGGTTCGACGACTACACGCGGATCAAGCACGTGATGACGTCGCTCGACGCCTGATGGCGTCGGTTTGAGTCGGTTTGAGCGAGCTTTGAGCGGGCTTGAGACGCCTTGAGACGCCTTGAGAC
>NZ_JBHVHF010000501.1:0-3644 GCF_042800315.1 Streptomyces sp. NPDC057638 | reverse complement strand
GTCCAACCTCACCGGGGCCGACGCGCCGTTTCCGGCAGGGGACCGCCGGCGCCCCTACGGCGCCTGAGAGGATCGCCGGGTGACCCTGACGATCGCCTTCGCCACCGACTCCGGTGTCGCCCCCTTCGAACAACTCCGCGCCCAGATCGCCGAACAGGCCAGATCGGGAGCGCTCCCGGTCGGTTACCGGCTGCCGACCGTCCGTGGCCTCGCCGAGGAGCTCGGGCTGGCCGCCAACACGGTCGCGAAGGCGTACCGGGCGCTGGAGGCCGACGGGGTGATCGAGACCCGGGGCCGCAACGGGACCTTCGTCGCGGCGGCGGGCGACGCGGCGGCGCGCCAGCTGGCCTCGGCCGCCGCCGCCTTCGCCGACCGCGCGCACCGCCTCGGCTTCGACCAGCGGCAGGCACGGGCCGCCTTCGAGGAGGCCTGGCGGGCGCGCTCGGCCTGACCACACGGCGGTGGGATACCACCGCCCGGCACCGGGGGGTGGACCCCGGTGCCCGGACCGCCCTACAGATACAGCCCCGACGCCGTCGGCCTCGGCTGGCCCGGGATCTGGGCGGGCGTGGTGCCGCGCCGCAGCGCGAACAGCTCCGCGAGGGTCGATCCCTCGCGCCCCACCCCTTCCTCGGTGCCCAGCCAGCCCACGGCCTCCTCCCGGGAGAGCGCTCCGACCTCGATCCGCGTCAGACAGCGACCGGGCCGCACCACGGCGGGGTGGAGCTTCTCCAGATCCTCGTTGGTGGTGACGCCCACCAGTACGTTGCGGCCCTGACCGAGCAGGCCGTCCGTCAGGTTGAGCAGCCGGGAGAGCGCCTGGCCCGCCGTGTGCCGTGCCTCGCCCCGGATCAGTTCGTCACAGTCCTCCAGCAGCAGCAGCCGCCAGCGTTCGGGCCCCACCCCGTCGTCCTCGCCGATGGCGATGTCCATGAGATAGCCGACGTCGTTGAAGAGGCGCTCGGGGTCGAGCACACAGTCCACCTGGCACCAGTCCTGCCAGGAACGGGCGAGGGTCCGCAGCGCGGAGGTCTTCCCGGTGCCCGGCGGGCCGTGGAGCAGCAGCAGCCGCCCGGAGATGTCATCGGGGGTGATCTTCATCAGCGAGTCCATCGCCTCGGCCACCGACGCGGTGTAGTTGGGGCGGACCTCCTCCCAGGTACCCGCCGAGATCTGCCGGGTGGTGCGGTGCGGCCCGCGCCGGGGCGACACGTACCAGAAGCCCATCGTCACGTCCTCCGGCTGGGGCTCCGGCTCGTCGGCGGCGTTCTGGGTCGACTCCCGGACGATCCGCTCGGCCAGTTCCGCCGAGGTCGCGGTCACGGTGACCTCGGCGCTCTGGCTCCAGTGGGAGATCAGGACCGTGTACCCCTCGCCCTCGGCGAGCACCGAGCGGCGGTCGTCGTCGCGCGCCGTGCGCAGCACCGTCGCCCCGGGTGGCAGCAGATCGAGCCCCTTCCTGACCCGCTCGACCTGGTGGCCGTGGGAGTGCGGCTGTTCCCCGGTGGCGAATCGCCCGAGGAAGAGGGCGTCGACGACATCGGTCGGTGAGTCGCTGTCATCGACCTGGAGTCGAATCGGCAGGGCGTCCTGGGGCGGTACGGGGGCTCCCGGCCCGCGCTTCCGCGGCGACTGAGGCTGTGCTGCTGACATGGCGCCCATGATCCGTCACCCATCTCCCGGATGCACCGACTTTTGGCGGTGTTTGGCCCGCTGTCGCGTTCGGCCCGCCGCCGGGCCCCTGTCCCACCCCGCGTACCTCACCCGGGAGGGTGCCCGGCCCGTCCGTACGGGCGCCGGGCGGCGCCGGTGGCCGACGGGTGGAAACCGGGCGACGTCAACCATATGGCTGATTCCCGGGGCCGAACTCTGGGGTTTTTGGCATGTGCACTTCCGCGATAACTGTGCTGACTGCTACGACAGTTGCCCGCAGTGATCCTGCTAGGGAGGCCCCATGAAAGTGTCCCGCCTGACGGCGTTCGCGTCCTCACTCCTCCTCGGTGCCGTTCTCGCCCTGACCGGCGCGGGGACGGCACTGGGGGGCGCGCGCGCGCGCGCCGTCGACTATGTCGCCCTGGGCGACTCCTACTCCTCGGGTGTCGGGGCCGGTGACTACGATCCGGCCAGCGGCGACTGTAAGCGCAGCAACCGCGCCTTCCCCAAGCTCTGGGCGAACGCCAACGCCCCCTCCTCCTTCGCCTTCACCGCCTGTTCGGGGGCGGTGACCAGCAATGTGACCTCCAGCCAGCTCGGTCCGCTGAACGCGGGCACCGATCTGGTGTCGATCTCCGTCGGCGGTAACGACGCCGGGTTCGCCGACGTCATGACCGTCTGTGTGCTCCAGTCCGAGGCCAACTGCATCAACCGGATCAACCAGGCCCGGGCCTTCGTCACCGCCACACTCCCGTCCCGGCTCGACACCGTCTACAACGCCATCAAGGCCAAGTCGCCCTCCGCCAAGGTCGTCGTCCTCGGCTACCCGCGCTTCTACAAGCTCAACGGAAGCTGCCTCTTCGGCATCAGCGAGACCAAGCGCGCCGCGATCAACAACGCGGCCGACCTGCTCAACAGCACCGTCTCCAAGCGGGCCGCCAACCACGGCTTCGCCTTCGGGGACGTGGTCCCGGCCTTCACCGGCCATGAGATCTGCTCCAGCGCCTCCTGGCTGCACAGCCTCAACCTCGGCAGCATCGGCGACTCCTACCACCCGACGGCCGCCGGTCAGTCGGGCGGCTATCTGCCGGTCTTCCGCTCGCGCGTCTGAGCCCTCCCGGCACGCCCTCATGACGCCCGCCCGGTGGCCGGTGGCCGGGGGTGGGCGACCGCGCCGCGACCGGACTCCCGATCTCCGCTCCGCCCGGGTGAGCGGGGCCGGTCGCGGCGCGTGGGCCCCCGGTGTCGGGGGAAGAATGGAGGGGTGAAGTGCCATAACTGTCCAAGTCGCCCTGGAATCTCATGGATTGATCCCGTGGGCGTCAACGCGGCGACCCACCCGCCCAACAGGGTGGGCGGGATACACGCGCGTACCGGAGGGGCGATAGGGTTAATCTGCCCGTGCCGGGTGCGTCATACGGGTGGGGAGTGACATGGAACAGATAACAGTGCGAAGCAGGCCTCGCGTGCCTGCCATCACCTGCGGGAACAGCGCGACCAGCTCGCGTCTCGACCGCCATCTCTCGGTGCTCGGCGGTCCCGCCGTGCCCCAGCGTGAGACGGTCGAGGCCACCTCGCTGATGCGCGAGCTGACCACACGCGACGTGGCGTACGACCACAACCGCACCAGAAGCGGCCGTGTCGCCCTCTTCGCGCCACTCCGCCGCCTCCGCCGCACCCTCTTCGGCAGTCACCGGTAATTTTCGCGGTTGCTCTCCCCCAGGCTCCGCCCGGGAGGGACCCCCACCGGGGCGCTTTAGTCGAGTTGTCGCGTCCGACGTGCTCGATCGCTCGTTCCTCGCGATCTCCGCGCGACGGCCACGACAGCCCCCAGGCCTGCGCCTGGGGGTGCCCCCAGACGCGCCCCTTTGGCTCGCAACCGACCTCGGGTAGAGAGAAGCGTCACACGGAGCTACTCGCCGGCAGAGCACCTTGGGGTGAGCCGGGGCGGGTTCTCGCACCCCGGGGCGGCCGCACACCCACCTGCGGCC
>NZ_JBHVHF010000500.1:0-3650 GCF_042800315.1 Streptomyces sp. NPDC057638 | reverse complement strand
CCCCCACACGGGGATCCGGGCCGTCGGGCGTCATCGCACGCTCATCCGGGTGGCTCCGGGTCCGCGTCCCCCTCGTACGCCGTCGCCGCCAGCCACTCCTCCAGGAGGGCGCGTTCACCGCGCACCTGGAAGCGGGGCGCTTCGGGACGGAACCGTCCGTACAGCAGCAGGAGCAGATCTCCGCCGCTGCCCTCCACGCTCACCCGCGCGGTGGTGCCGACGGGGGCGCGCCCGGTCCAGCGCGGACGGCCGCCGGGCTGCGGGGTGACGGTCCAGGCGGCGCCGGTGTCGGTGGCGGCCAGCCGTAGCGGGGCGGGCGTGAGGGCGCTCAGCCGGGCGGCGCGGCGCGGGTCGTGGGAGAGGTTCTCGAAGAACTCCTCGATCCCGTCGGCGCCGGTCCCGGCGGGGACGCGCGGTTCCTGGCCGAGCGCCAGCTCCGCGTCGGCGAGGGCGATCACCGTGGCGAGCAGCAGCCGCCGGGCGTAGTAGCGCACCCGCTGGTCGGCGCCGGGCGTCCACACCGGGGTCTCGGGGTCGGCGGCGCGCAGGGCGGCCAGGGTGTCCGCCGCCGAGCGGGCGAGCCAGTCGGGGTACCCGGCGGGATGCCCGGGCCGCTCCGGCGGCACCTCACCGGAGGCCCGGCCCTGGATCAGCCGACGGGCCCAGCGGTGGGTGGCGCCATGGCGCAGGACGAGATCCGCGACGCTCTGGCCGGGTCGGGTGGGCAGCGGGGTCGCGGGGTCGACGTCGCGCACGGTCTTCACCAGCCGCCGTCCGAGGTACTCCAGGCCGTCGCAGTACAGCTCGTGCTGGTCGTCGTCGAGGCCGAACTCCTCCGGGATGCGCAGCACGGCGTCACGACGGCCCCCGGCCGGGCGGCGGGCGGCCGACTGGCGCAGCCGGGTGGAGAGGGTGGCGCGGTCGGCGGGCGAGAGCCGGTCGAGCAGGGCACCGACGTGTTCGAGCCACTGTTCCGCGGTGTCCGGGTCGAGGAGTTCCTCGTCGCAGTCGGAAACGGCGGTGACCAGATCCGCCACGGCGTCCACCAGGGTGTTCAGCAGCGCGTCGCTCACAGGGGTCTCCCTCCCGGTACGGAACCGGGGGACCATACCGCGCGGTACGATCGCTTCGCCATGGAGATGAGTGCCGAGTACACAAGCTTTGTCGCGGTAGGCGATTCCTTTACCGAAGGCATGTCGGATCTGCTCCCGGACGGCACCTACCGGGGCTGGGCCGATCTGCTGGCGGCCCGTCTCGCCGCCCGCACCCCGGGGTTCCGTTATGCGAATCTCGCCGTGCGCGGAAAGCTCATCGCGCAGATCGCCGACGAACAGGTGCCGGTGGCGGCGGCGATGCGCGCCGATGTGGTGACGCTGGTCGGCGGGCTCAATGACGCGCTGCGGCCCCGCTGCGACATGGACCGGGTCCGGGCCCGGCTGGAGGAGTCCGTGGCGGCGCTGGCGCCGACCTGCCGGACGCTGGTGCTGATGCGCAGCCCGGGACGCCAGGGGCCCGTGATGAAGCGATTCCGCCCCCGGATGGAGGAATTGTTCACCCATGTGGACGCGGTGGCCGCGCGCCACGGCGCCCTCGTCGTCGACCTCTACGGGGATGACGCGCTCGGCGACCCCCGATTCTGGGACACGGACCGGCTCCATCTCACCGCGGAGGGTCACCGCAGGGTGGCCGAGGCGGTCGGGCAGACGCTGGGGCTCGAAGCGCGGGCGGAGTGGCGTGATCCACTCCCTCCGGCCCCGGTGGGCCCCTGGGCGGCCCGCCGCGCGGAGGACCTGCGGTTCGCCCGGCGCCATCTGGGGCCCTGGATAGGGCGGCGGCTGACCGGCCGCTCCTCCGGCGACGGCCTGCCCCCGAAACGCCCCGGCCTCCTCCCCTACGACCCGCCGTCCCCCTGACGCGCGCCGCGGCCTCCTCCCGTACCACCCCGCCGCCGACCCCCTGACGCCCGCCCCGGACCGCCTCTCCCCCAGCCCGCCTCTCCCCCAGCCCGCCTCACCTCCGGACCGCCTCGCCTCCGGACCGCCTCGCCTCCGGCCCGGCCGGAACGGCGACGCCGCGCCGCGTATCGGCGGTTTGTGCGAACGTACGAGGGAGACCGGCGGGCTGGCCTGCGGAAACCGACAGTAGAATCTGGCCGTGTGACTGCTCTGTCTGCGAAGCCCCGCATCCCCAACGTCCTGGCGAACCGCTACGCCTCCCCCGACCTCGCGGCCCTCTGGTCCCCCGAGGAGAAGGTCACCCTGGAGCGCCGCCTCTGGCTCGCCGTGCTGCGCGCCCAGAAGGACCTCGGGGTGGAGGTCCCCGAGGGTGCCCTCGCCGACTACGAGCGGGTGCTCGACCAGGTCGACCTCGCCTCCATCGCCGAGCGCGAGAAGGTCACCCGCCACGATGTGAAGGCGCGGATCGAGGAGTTCAACGCCCTCGCCGGGCATGAGCAGGTCCACAAGGGCATGACCTCCCGCGACCTCACCGAGAACGTGGAGCAGCTCCAGATCCGCCGCTCCCTGGAACTGGTCCGGGACCGCGTGGTCGCCGTCCTCGCCCGGCTGGGCACCCTGTCGGCCCGCTACGCGGAGCTGGTGGTCGCGGGCCGCTCGCACAACGTCGCCGCGCAGGCCACCACCCTCGGCAAGCGGTTCGCGACCGCCGCCGACGAGATGCTGGTGGCCTACGGGCGGCTGGAGGAACTGCTCGCGCGCTACCCGCTGCGCGGGATCAAGGGCCCGGTCGGCACGGCCCAGGACATGCTGGACCTGCTCGGCGGAGGCAGCGAGGGCACCGAGAAGCTCGCCGACCTGGAGCAGCGGATCGCCGCGCACCTCGGCTTCTCCCACGCCTTCACCTCGGTCGGCCAGGTCTACCCGCGCTCGCTCGACTACGAGGTGGTCTCGGCGCTGGTGCAGCTCGCCGCCGCGCCCTCCTCGCTGGCCAAGACGATCCGGCTGATGGCGGGGCACGAGCTGGTCACCGAGGGCTTCAAGCCGGGGCAGGTCGGCTCGTCCGCGATGCCGCACAAGATGAACACGCGCTCCTGCGAGCGGGTCAACGGCCTGATGGTCATCCTGCGCGGCTACGCCTCGATGACCGGCGAGCTGGCGGGCGACCAGTGGAACGAGGGCGACGTCTCCTGCTCGGTGGTCCGCCGGGTGGCACTGCCGGACGCCTTCTTCGCCTTCGACGGGCTGCTGGAGACCTTCCTGACGGTCCTGGACGAGTTCGGCGCCTTCCCCGCCGTCATCGACCGTGAGCTGGACCGCTATCTGCCCTTCCTGGCCACCACCAAGGTCCTGATGGCCTCGGTACGGGCCGGGGTGGGCCGCGAGGTCGCCCACGAGGTCATCAAGGAGCACGCGGTGGCGTCCGCGCTCGCCATGCGGGAGGGCTCCGACCGCAACGAGCTGCTCGACCGGCTCGCCGCCGACGACCGGATCCCGCTGGACCGGGCCGCGCTCGACGCGCTGATGGCGCAGCGCCTGTCGTTCACCGGTGCCGCCGCCGCGCAGGCCGACGCCGTGGTCGCCCGGATCCAGGAGGTCGTGGCGCGCCACCCGGAGGCCGCCGCCTACACCTTTCTGCCTGAGGAGCACCCGCCGTGGAACGAGACCGCCTACTGACGGGCGCGCACCATGATC
>NZ_JBHVHF010000499.1:0-3678 GCF_042800315.1 Streptomyces sp. NPDC057638 | reverse complement strand
ACCGACCTCTACACCCACCACACCGCCCAAAACCTCACCACCCGACTCCACAACATCCTCCACACCATCACCCAAAACCCCCACACCCACATCCACGACATCAATATCCTCACGGCCCGGGAACGCCGGGACATCGCACGCTGGAACAGCACCGACCAACCGCTTCCCGAGGCCGAGAGCACCATCCATCAGCTCTTCGCCGAACAGGTATCCCGGAATCCGTCCGCCGTCGCCGTCCGCGCCGAAAGCGAATTCCTCACCTACCGGGAACTCGATCTGCGCTCAAGCCGACTGGCGCGGGTCCTCATGGACGCCGGGGTGCGTCCCGAGGACACCGTAGGTGTGCTGCTGGAGCGGTCGGTGGATCTGCTGGTCTCATTGCTGGCGGTACTCAAGGCGGGGGCGGCGTATCTGCCGCTCGACCGGCGGGATCCGGCGTCACGTACCCGGATCCTCCTTGACGAGACCGGGGCCCGGGTGGTGCTGACGGACGAGTCGGCGCTCATGGACGAGTCGGTACCGGTGGACCAGGGCCACGACCAAGACCAGAGCCAAAGCCAGGATCAAGACCAGGACCACGGGCGGCTGGCGGGCCAGGGGCGGCTTCCCGGCCGCACAGCACGGGCGGGCCGCGCCGCGGACGGGTCCGGCGGGGATCCGGCCGGCATCCGGTGGATCGTGGTCGGCGAGGCACTTGGCGCGCTCGCGGACCACGAGGCCGAAGACGTTCTCGTACCAGGGGACCCCCGACACCTCGCCTATGTCATGCACACATCCGGGTCGACCGGGCGCCCCAAGGGAGTCGCGGTTCCTCATGCCGCCGTCATCCAGCTCGCCCACGACCGCTGCTGGCGCGGCGGCAACCACGCCCGGGTGCTCTTCCACTCCCGTCACTCCTTCGACGCCGCCACCTATGAGATCTGGGTACCCCTGCTCTCCGGCGGTGAGGTCGTCATCGCTCCCCCGGGCATCCTCGACCCGCCCACGATCGAGCGGATCACCCGGCGGGACGGGGTCACGGCCCTCTGGCTGACGGCGGGCTTCTTCCATGTCGTCGCGCGTGAGGACCCGGGCTGTCTGGCCGCGCTGAAGGAACTCTGGGTGGGCGGTGATGTCGTCGACCCGCAGGCCATCGCCCAGGTCAGGGCCGTCTGTCCGGAACTGGTCATCGTGGACGGATACGGTCCGACCGAGACCACCACCTTCGCCACCCACTACCGGGTTCCCCCACGCGGGCGCGAGCAGCCTACGGTGCCGATCGGGCGGCCCCTGGACAACACAGGCGTCCATGTCCTGGACGAGCGGCTCCGGCCGGTGCCGCCGGGGGTCGCGGGTGAGCTGTACATCGCCGGGGACGGGCTCGCCCGGGGCTACCTCCACCAGCCCGGACTCACCGCGGAACGGTTCACCGCCAACCCCTACGGACCCCCCGGCAGCCGCATGTACCGCACCGGAGACCTCGCCCGCTGGAACCACGACGGCACCCTCACCTACCTCGGCCGCACCGACCACCAAGTCAAAATCCGAGGCTTCCGCATCGAACTCGGCGAAATCGAGACAGCACTCACCCAACACCCCCAGATCTCCCACGCCGCCGCGCACGCCCACACCGACCCCACCACCCACACCACCCACCTCACCGCCTACCTCGTCCCAGCCGATCCCGACACCACCCCCGACACCACCGACATCCGCGACCACCTCAAGACGTCACTCCCCGACCACATGATCCCGGCGGCGTTCGTCAGCCTCACCGAGCTGCCCCTCACCACCAGCGGAAAACTCGACCGCCAAGCCCTCCCCACACCCGACTTCACCACCCACACCACCAACCGCCCACCCCGCACCCGAGTGGAACGGATCCTCGCCGAGCTGTTCGCCGAGACCCTTCGCCTCCCCGGCGTCGGCATCGACGACGGGTTCTTCGCGCTCGGCGGCGACAGCATCGTCTCCATCCAGTTGGTCAGCCGTGCCCGCGAGGCGGGGCTGGTGATCACTCCTCGCGATGTCTTCCAGCACCAGTCCATCGCCGCCCTCGCGGCTGTCGTCCGCGAGGCACCCACCGCCGGTACCCGACGGGAGGCGGCGGTCGGCGGTATCGGTGACATGCCGCTGACGCCGGTGATGCGCGCGTACGGCGTCGAGGGGCCCGGATTCGACGGGTTCCATCAGTCGGTCCTGCTGCGCGCTCCCGCCGGGGCCACCCTCGACCAGCTCACCTCCACCC
The DNA here is from genome assembly GCF_042800315.1 of Streptomyces sp. NPDC057638. Taxonomy (NCBI): domain Bacteria; kingdom Bacillati; phylum Actinomycetota; class Actinomycetes; order Kitasatosporales; family Streptomycetaceae; genus Streptomyces; species Streptomyces sp. NPDC057638. The sequence continues at coordinate 1,451 of NZ_JBHVHF010000499.1, read as the reverse complement.
TCCAGGCGCTCCTCGACCGCCACGACATGCTGCGGTCACGACTGGTCCGTACGGAGTCCGGCTGGGTGCTGCGGACCGTCGAACCGGGCGAACCGGCGGCCCACACCGTCCTGCGCCGTGCCGCGTACACGCCCGGTCGGGACGACGGCGCCCTGTCCCCCTCCGCGCTCCTCGACGCCGCGGCCGAGGAGTGGGGCGCGCTCGCTCCCACCGAAGGGGTCATGGCGCGGGCCGTCTGGTTCGACGCGGGCCCCACCGTGCCCGGCCGACTGCTGCTGATGCTGCACCACCTCGTCGTGGACGGGGTCTCCTGGCGGGTGCTGCTGGCCGATCTCGCATCCGTGTGGCGCGCGGTCATCACCGGCGTACGGCCCGAACTCCCGCCGGTCGCCACCTCCTTCCGGTACTGGGCCCGGCTGCTCGCCGAGGCCGCGTCCGAATCCGTCCGGACCCGGGAGCTGGAGGTGTGGACGGGGCTGCTCCAGCGGTCCGAACCGCCGTGGGGAGGGCGTCCGCTGGATCCCGTACGGGACACCCTGGGAGCCTCCGCCACCCGGTCCTGGACGGTCGGGCCGGAGCTGACCCGCACCCTGCTCACCGGCCTTCCGGCCCGCTACCAGTGTGGCGTCAACGATGTTCTCCTCACCGCCCTGGCCGCCGCCCATCAGCGGTGGAGCGCCGAACGTGGCGACGCTCCCGACGGCTCCCTCCTGATCGACCTCGAAGGCCATGGACGCCAGGACCTCGTCGACGGCGTCGACCTCTCCCGTACGGTGGGCTGGTTCACCACCGTGCGTCCGCAGCTCCTGACGGCGGGTACGGATCGGCTGACCGGCCCCGGCGCGGGCGCGGCCATCAAGAGGATCAAGGAACAGCTCCGCGCCGTCCCGGACGACGGCATCGGCTACGGGCTGCTGCGCCATCTCAACCCCGGTACGGCCGAGCGGCTGGCCCGGCTGCCCCGTCCGCAGATCGCCTTCAACTACCTGGGGCGCTTTCCCGCTCCGCACGACGCCGACTGGGCTCCCATGGCGGAGGGCGACGCCCTGGCGGGGTCCGGGCACCCGGAGCTGCCGCTGACCCACGCCCTCACCGTCAACGCCATCACCCGGGACGCCGCCGAGGGGCCGTCGCTGGCGATCAGCTGTGTGCGGGCGGAGGGTCTGCTCACGGACGAGGACGTCAGCCGTCTGGCCGAGCTGTGGATCCTGGCCCTGGGCGAGCTGGCCGAGCACGGCATGGCGGGCGAGGGTGGTGTGCTCACTCCCTCGGACCTCCCGCTCGTGGAGGTCGGTCAGGGCGAACTGGACACGATCGAGGCGGGGCTACGGGAGAGGGGCGTTCTCCCGGCGGACGTTCTGCCGTTGGCGCCGTTGCAGGAGGGGCTGCTGTTCCACGCCCTCTACGACGAGGAAGGACCCGACGTCTACATCGTCCAGGTCGCCCTCGAA
>NZ_JBHVHF010000498.1:0-3697 GCF_042800315.1 Streptomyces sp. NPDC057638 | reverse complement strand
GTCCCCACCATCGCGGTGGGGACGCCCCCTCTCCGTGTCCTATCGCCGTACCGGTGTCATCGCTGCCGCGCGCCCGGTGCTCGCGTACGCCTGCGCCGGGGCGGAGGCGTACGCGTGGGTGGACTACGGCTCGAACTTGTAGCCGAGGCCGCGGACCGTCACCAGGTAGCGCGGGGCACCCGGGTCGGGCTCGATCTTGGCGCGCAGGCGCTTGACGTGGACATCGAGGGTCTTGGTGTCCCCCACGTAGTCGGCGCCCCAGACGCGGTCGATGAGCTGCATCCGGGTCAGCACCCGGCCCGCGTTGCGCAGGAGCATCTCCAGGAGGTCGAACTCCTTCAGCGGGAGGTCGACCTTGCCCCCGGAGACCGTGACGACATGGCGGTCGACGTCCATGCGGACGGGCCCCGCCTCCAGAGCGGCCGGAACGACCTCCTCCGGCTCCCCCCTGCGGCGCAGCACCGCACGGATGCGGGCGACCAGCTCACGGGAGGAGAAGGGCTTCGTGACGTAGTCGTCGGCTCCTATCTCCAGGCCGACCACCTTGTCGATCTCGCTGTCCTTGGCGGTGACCATGATCACCGGGACGTTGGAACGGCCCCGCAGCTGGCGGCAGACCTCGGTACCCGGCAGTCCGGGCAGCATCAGGTCGAGGAGGACGAGGTCGGCGCCGTTGCGCTCGAACTCGTCGAGCCCCTCGGGGCCCGTGGTCGCCACGGCGACCTCGAACCCCTCCTTGCGGAGCATGTAGGACAGGGCGTCGCTAAAGGATTCCTCATCCTCGACGACGAGCACTCGGGTCACGGAAGGACCTCCGGGGCAGGGATCTCAGTGTGCGAATCGGTGTCGTAAGGCCGGTCGTCTGCTGCGGCCGGGGAGTCACCCGGCGCGGAGCCGTCCGCCGGGGCCGTGCGTCGTCTCGCCCGGTCCCGGGCGGCGCCCGCCTCGGGCAGCCGCAGGGTGAACGTGGAGCCCTGGCCTTCGGAGCTCCACACCGTGACCTCCCCGCCATGCGAGGCAGCCACGTGTTTGACGATCGCCAGTCCGAGGCCGGTGCCCCCGGTGGCGCGTGAGCGGGCGGGATCGACGCGGTAGAAGCGTTCGAAGATCCGCTCGCGGTCCTTCTCCGAGATGCCGATGCCCTGGTCGGTCACGGCGATCTCGATCAGCGCCCCGGACCCATAGGCCGGGGACGAGCCCCCGGAGACCCGCCGCGCCGAGATACCGACGCGGGTGCGGGCCGGGGAGTAGTTGACGGCGTTCTCCACGAGATTGCCGAGGGCGGCGGCGAGCTTACCGCGATTGCCCCATATATGTAGATCAGACTCTCCCCCGCTGACCACGGTGATCTGCTTGGTCGACGCGGGATGGCGGGAGCGGTCGACAGCCTCGGCGACCAGTTCGTCCACCGGTACGGGCTCGGCGTCGTCCAGCGGGTCGTCGTTCTGCACCCGGGAGAGGTCGATCAGCTCCTGGACGAGGTTGGTGAGCCGGGTGGCCTCGATCTGCATCCTCCCGGCGAAGCGGGAGACGGCCTCCGGGTCGTCCGAGGCGTCCATGACCGCCTCGGAGAGCAGGGAGAGCGCGCCGACCGGTGTCTTCAGCTCATGGCTGACGTTCGCCACGAAGTCGCGGCGGACCGCCTCTATGCGGCGCGCCTCCGTGAGGTCCTCCACCAGGAGCAGCACCAGCCGCGAGCCGAGGGGGGCCACCCGGGCGGAGACGGCGAGCGCCTCACCCCGGCCGGCCCGGCGCGGCAGATCCAGCTCGACCTGGCGTATCTCCCCGTCCCTGCGGGTGTCACGGGCCATCTGCAGCATCGGCTCGACGGTGAGCTTCCCACCACGGACCAGCCCCAGCGCGTACGCCGCCGAGCTGGCCTTCACCACGGAGTCGCCCTCGTCCAGGACGACGGCGGACGAGCGCAGCACGGACAGGACCGTGTCCACACCGGGTGGCAGCACGGCATCGGTGTGGAGCGAGGTGCGCGTGGGTCTGCGTTGCTCCCGTTCGCTCCAGCGGAACGCCAGCATGGCGATCACACCGGTCAGAAGACCGGCCATCGCCGCCACTGCGGCGATCGCCGCGTTCACGTCCATGCATCCAGGTTAGGCGGGCGGTCGGACATGCTCCCAGCCAATCAGGTGGCCCCCCGGCCAGTCGTCGCTCAGAGTTCACCGGGGTGACGGAGGCGGTTCATTTGGCCGGGAGGCCCCGGTCGCGTTTCGGCCGCACCGTGGGAGCGTGGGGGTCCGGGAAACCCATTCGGACTCCTGTTCACACGGAGAAAGGGAAGTCGATGCGGGACGCGTACCACGAGGAACTCGACTCGATCGGTGAGGGCCTGGTCGACATGGCCCGGATGGTCGGATCCGCGATAGGGCGCGCCACCACGGCCATGCTCGACGCCGACCTCAAGCTGGCCGAGAGCGTGATCGCGGCCGACCAGAAGGTCGACGACCTCCAGCATGACCTGGAAGCGCGGGCCATCGCCCTGCTGGCGCGCCAGCAGCCGGTCGCCACCGATCTGCGGATCGTGGTGACCTCCCTGCGCATGAGCGCTGACCTGGAGCGCGCCGGCGACCTGGCCCAGCATGTGGCGAAGCTGGCCCGGCTGCGGTTCCCCGACTCGGCGGTGCCCAGAGACCTCCAGGCGACGATCCTGGAGATGGGCCAGCTGGCCCAGCGGCTGATGGCGAAGGCCGCCGAGGTGATCATCACCAAGGACGTGGACCTGGCGCTCCAGCTCGAAACCGACGACGACGAGATGGACCTGCTCCACCGGACCCTCTTCCAGCACCTCATGGACGACCGCTGGAAGCACGGCATCGAGACCGCCGTGGACGTGACCCTGCTCGGCCGTTACTACGAGCGCTTCGCCGACCACGCCGTGTCCGTGGCCAAGCGCGTGGTCTATCTGGTGACCGGCGAGCACGCCGACGAGATCCAGCCAGTGACCCCGGTGGAGGGCCGATAATCCACCCCGACCCATCCGCCCCCAGACCCTCACCCACGGTCGCCGTGCCCCCACGCGCTGTTGACGCGCCGGGCACGGCGGGCGTGAGATGGCCTGAGGCGATCCACCGGGTCCGCGCGCCCCTGCCGGGGCGCGGCAGCTGTCCACAGGTGTGGATAGTTCCGGTTCGCGTGGTTGTCGTGGTCCTCTCGCCCCCTCGTGGGCGTTGTCCGGCGTACGTCCCGCACCTGCCCCGCGCCCGCCGCCTCCGGATCGGCTCACGGCTTCCGGGACGGCAGGCGGCCCGGCCGTTCCCCGTCCGCTTCCGTCCTCACACTGTTCGGCGCGACCCACTGTTCGGCGCGACCCAGGGCTGCTCGTGCCCCACCCGCCCGTTTCTTCTTCCGTCCCCTGTGCACGTCCGTCCCGTCCACGCCTCCGCCCGTCGTCGCCGGAGCGCGTTCCCAAGGAGGACCTCATGGCCGACACCCCCTCGACCGACACCCCCCGGCCCCCTATCCCGGAAGTGGCGCTTCCGCCCCTCCTCGCCGCCTGCGGCTGCGGTTCGGGCTGCGGTTGCGGCTGCCAGTCGGGCGGGCCGTGCCAGTGCGGTGGGTGCTGCGGCTAGCGCTCGCGCCGGGCCCGGTCCCGTACGCGTCAGCACTTTCAGTACGCATATTTCCGTCCGGCCGGGTGCGTACGTCACCGCCGCCGAGTGCGTATGCCGGGTCCGCCCGCGCC
>NZ_JBHVHF010000497.1:0-3706 GCF_042800315.1 Streptomyces sp. NPDC057638 | reverse complement strand
GTCCACGGAGTCGGCGTCCGGGGCGGGCACGGCGCCCTCCCCGTCGGCCCGGTCGGCGGCCCGCCGCAGGGCCCCGGCCACCGCCGTCGCCGCGCCCCCGGCGGCCCGCTGGGCCCGTCGCGCCCGCTCGGCCGCCTCCCGGCTCTCCCGCGAGCGCGCCAGGGACAGGCGCAGCGCGGCCGCCTGGGCGAGTACGGCCATGGCGGCGGCATAGGGGTCGCCCACGGTCTCCCGGCGCAGCTCGTCGAAGTCCGGCGTCTCCGTGAGGAAGGTGATGACCCGGTGGTTGAGCAGTCGGGACGGCTCCATCTCCCCGGGCTCGCGCAACCGCACCCTGACCTTGTAGGCCCCGAGGAAGGTGTCGGCCAGCAGGTCGACGGCGTGGTCATGGCCGTCGCCCAGTTCCTCGGCCAGATCGCGCAGCGCGGTCGACTGCTCGTAGGCGTCCTGCCAGGCGATCCGGTCGAAGTGGTCCGCGACGACGGCCGTCGTGTGCCGCACGGGAGCGGTGGAGCGGCCCAGCCACGCCCCGGAACGGCCCGCCAGATCATCGAGCCGGGCCGGCGTCCCGTCCCGTTGTTCGCCGCGCACATCCCCGGTCCCGCGTCCCGTTGCCCTCCATGAGGTTCTCTCTTCCTCCGCGTTCACAGCTGGGCCCGCACCAGCCCGGCGTCCAGGCCGAGTGCCTCGGTGAGGACGCGGGCCCGTACCGCGCGCTGACGCCCGGTCACCCGGTCGATGGTGGTGGTGGAGCGCCCGGCGCCCACCGCCTCGGCGCGCAGCTCCTCCAGCCGCTTCCCCGCCGTGGCGAGCTGGTGGTGGGCTTTTCTGATGACCCATTCGCTCAGTGCCTCGCGGGACTGTCCGGCCATGGCGTCCAGTTGTGCCTCCAGTTCCTCGATGGTGTCGGCCAGGTCGAGCGCCTCCTTGGCGTCGGGGTTGACCAGGTGCAGCACCGCACGCTCGACGACCGGGCGTTCGGCGGGGGAGGCCCACAGGACGTGGGTGAGCACCGACAGGTCGCGCTCGGTGACCGCCGGGCGCCCGTCGAGGTAGGCGGAGGCCTGGAGCAGCCCCACCGCCTGGCGCCAGCGCCGGTCGGAGGCGATGAGTTCCTTGCGGCGCAGGGCGGCCCGCAGGGTGCAGACCGCGTCCACGATCGGGTCGGGGACGTCCACGGCCGGGACGTCCTGCGTCACGGCCCGCCGCAGCGCTGTCAGTTCGACCGTGGTGCGTGCCGGTGCCGCCGGACGGCTGACGGCCGAGCGGACCAGCGCGGCGAAGTTCGCGGGGTCCGTCAGGTATCCGACCTCGATCCGCACCAGCAGCCGGTCGTAGATCGCGGCCGAGTCCTCCCCGCTGGGCAGCTCGTTGCTCGCCGTGATGGCCCCGATCAGGGGGCAGCGGATCGGTTCGCCGCCGCTCTCGGGGTGGTAGATCCGCTCGTTGAGATAGCCCAGCGTCTCGTTGAGCGCCGCGGTGGAGCACTTGAAGATCTCGTCGATGAACGCGATGTGCGCGGTGGTGGCCCGGCCGTCGTAGACCTGGCGGTACTCGCCCCGGGCCAGCGCGGCGACGTCGATGGGGCCGAACATCCTCGTCGGTGCGGTGAACTTCGACAGGAGGATCTCCCAGTAGGCCGCGCCCTCGACCCTGCCCGTGAGTTCCCGGGCCAGCTCGGACTTGGCCGTGCCGGGCGGACCGAGCACCAGCGAGTGCTGCGCGGCCAGGAGCGTCACCATTAACGTCCGTACCACGTCGGTCCGTTCGTAGAAGCGGTCCGACAGTTCGTCGCCGATCGCCCGCAGCCTCCGCGCGGTGTCCCGCGCTTCCTCCGGTTCCCGTGTGCCGTGTGTGTCGTGCGTTCCCAATCTCCGCTCCTTGCCTGACGGGCCGTCGGGCCGTTGGGGGGGTGATGGGTTGATGGGGTGATGGGTCGGCCCGCCCTCCGACGTTAGACGACAGGAGGGGGAGGGGAGAGCGGGAGGCGGCAGGGTGGGCCGTTCCGCTGTGCGCGGACTCCGGGCGGGCTCGGCCGACAGGTTTCTCAGACGTCCTCCGTCAGCAGCTCCTCCACCTCGGCCGCGAAGAACAGGGCGGGATCGAAGCCCATCGGGGCGAAGTGACCGGCGAGTTCCAGGGAGAGGAGGCCGTGCAGCCGGGTCCAGAAGGCGAGGGCCCGGTGCAGGGCCCCGGGGGGCGCGGGATGGCCGGACGCCCAGTCGCGGTGCTCCGCCAGATGGCGGCTGAAGGGGGTGGTGCGGGTGCCGGGGCCGAGGGCCGCGCACGCGTCGAGCAGGACCGTCATGATCTCGGAGGAGATGTCAGTGATGTCCTCGGGCGCCTGGTATCCGGGGACGGGCGTGCCGTAGATGAGGAGATACCGCTGGGGGTCCGCGAGGGCCCAGCCGCGCACGGTGTGGGCCAGCGCGGCGAGGTCGGCACCGTCGGCGGCGGCCGTGCGGACGGTGTCGGCGAGACCGCGGTAGGCCGTACGGATCAGTTCGGTGATCAGCTCGTCCCGGCTGGCGAAGTAGCGGTAGAGCGCGGGCCCGCTGAGGCCCATCTGCTTGGCGATGGCGTTGAGGGAGAGCGCGGAGGCGCCCGCCGTGGCGATCTGCTCCCACGCGTGTGCCGTGATCTCGGCACGTACCTGCGCCCGGTAGCGCTCCCGTGGGGTCCGCGTCTCCGGCTCCGCCATCGACCGCCGCCTCTCTCAGCCGTTCCGGCTATAGCTCCAAGATTTCGTTAGAAGCTATCACGGAGGCTGTTGACCGGGCGCTCCGCGATGAGTTAGAACTTCTCACGTAACAAAGAGTCTCTAGCCATTCGGGATGTACGGCGGGCATCCCACGTCTGTCCGACGGTCCGGCATCTCGCCCCTCGTGCCGCGCCGCGCCCGCCCGGCGGAACGCCCGCCGACGAGGCGATGGCGGGTCCACCGACCGGCCGCGCGCACCGGCCGCCGGCTTCCACACCACGGACGACCCGCCCCTGACCGGCGACCCGCGCCACGACGACCCCTCCCCTGACCGACGAAGGGAACCACCATGTCCGGCATCCGCGGTACCGGCGTTCGCGCCACCCTGTGCACCATCCCGCTCGTGCTCGGTGTGCTCGCCACCTCCGCCGCGCCCGCCGTCGCCTCCGCGGCGCCCACCCCCTCCCCGTACCTGACCTGCCAGGGGAAGGGTGTCGACCCGGACGCCCTGGTCCGTCACCGGACCGAGACCGTGATCGAGGCGCCGCTGGCGACCATCTGGAAACTCCAGGCCGATGTGGAGCGCTGGCCGTCCTGGAAGTCCGCCGTCACGAGCGCGGAACGCCTCGACCACGGGCCGTTCCGCGCGGGCTCCTCGTTCCGGTGGACGATGCCGGTGCCGCCCAACCCCGTGACATCCGCGCCGAGTCTGGAGATCACCTCGACCGTCAAACAGCTCAGGCGCGGCTCCTGCGTCCGCTGGACCGGCCCCGCGATCGGTACGGGAGTGCGGATCGACGGCGTCCACGTATGGAACTTCACCACGGTCGAGGGCGGTGTGCGGGTGAGCACCGAGGAGAGCCACACCGGTGCCCTGGTCGAGGCGAACGTTCCCGTCGCCACCGAGATCCTGCGCCAGGGGCTCGACGCCTGGCTGCGCGATCTCAAGACCGCCGCCGAGGCCCGCGCCCGCGGGTGAGCTACGGCCCGGCCGGGCGGGACCTC
>NZ_JBHVHF010000496.1:0-3719 GCF_042800315.1 Streptomyces sp. NPDC057638 | reverse complement strand
GGCTCCCACCGAGCCGGGGCCCTCGTCCCGTCCCCGCCGCCCGCCGGGCGACGGGGCGCTCTCCCGCCAGGGACCGGGACGGCCTCCCACCGAGGGACGGGACTCCCTCACGCCAAGGAACGGGACTCCCGGGCAAGGGCCCTGACCTCCGGGCACGCCCTTATTTCGTTGGCGAAACCCACCGGTATCCTTCGGATGTCCACCACCCGAAGCCGAAGGGCATTCCCGTGAGCGCCAACCGCCCGGCCGCCGTCGTCGTCCTCGCCGCGGGTGAGGGCACCCGCATGAGGTCGAAGACCCCCAAGGTCCTGCACGACATCTGCGGGCGCTCGCTCGTCGGGCACGTCGTGTGCGCCGCCCGCGAGCTGGACCCCCAGCATCTCGTCGTGGTCGTCGGCCACGCCGCCGATCAGGTCAGGGATCATCTCGCGGAGCGGTACGAGGGCACCCGCACCGCCTTCCAGGCCGAGCAGAACGGCACCGGGCACGCCGTGCGGATGGGGCTGGAGGAGCTGGGCGGTGTGATCGACGGCACCGTGGTCGTCGTCTGCGGTGACACCCCGCTGCTCTCCGGTGACACCCTCACCGCGCTGGCCGCCACGCACTCCGCCGACGGCAACGCCGTGACCGTGCTCACCGCCGAGGTCCCCGACTCCACGGGCTACGGCCGGATCGTGCGCGACGCCGCCTCCGGCGCGGTGACCGCGATCGTCGAGCACAAGGACGCCAGCGACGCCCAGCGCGCGATCCGGGAGATCAACTCCGGGGTCTTCGCCTTCGACGGCCGGCTCCTCTCCGACGCGCTCGGCAAGGTCAGCACCGACAACAGCCAGGGCGAGGAGTATCTGACCGACGTCCTCGGCATCCTGCGGGCGGCGGGTCACCGGGTCGGCGCCCATATCGCCGCCGATCACCGCGAGATCCTCGGGATCAACAACCGGGTCCAGCTGGCCGAGGCCCGTCGGCTGCTGAACGAGCGGCTGCTGGAGCGGGCCATGCTCGCCGGGGTCACCGTGGTCGACCCGGCCTCCGTCTTCGTCGACGCGACCGTCACTTTCGAGCCGGATGCGCTGATCCACCCGGGCACCCAGCTGCTGGGCGCCACGCATCTCGCCGAGGGCGCCGAGGTCGGCCCGAACACGCGCCTGACGGACACCGTCGTGGGCCCCGGCGCCCGGGTGGACAACGCCGTCGCCGTCTCCGCCGAGATCGGCGAGGGCGCCTCCGTCGGCCCGTACGCCTATCTGCGCCCTGGTACCCGCCTCGGCACGAAGGCCAAGGCCGGGACGTACGTCGAGATGAAGAACGCCACCATCGGCGAGGGCACCAAGGTCCCCCATCTGTCGTACGTCGGTGACGCGACGATCGGCGAGTACTCCAACATCGGCGCCGCGAGCGTGTTCGTGAACTACGACGGCGAGGCGAAGCACCACACCACGATCGGGTCCCACTGCAAGACCGGGTCGGACAACATGTTTGTGGCACCTGTCACGGTCGGGGACGGCGCCTACACCGCCGCCGGCTCGGTGATCACCAAGGACGTGCCCGCCGGGTCCCTCGCCGTCGCCCGTGGCCAGCAGCGGAATATCGAGGGCTGGGTGGCCCGAAAGCGCCCCGGCAGCGCCGCCGCGCAGGCGGCTCAGGCCGCTTCCGAACGAGCCACCGACGAGAACTGACCGGAAACAGGTAGGCCGAACACGGCGTACCGTGATACGTGCACCCCACATTCGGCTGGCTCGCGCTCCCCATCTTCGCGGCCAGAGAACACCCCTCTGAGGAGACTGTGCTGTGACCGGGATCAAGACGACCGGCGAGAAGAAACTGATGCTCTTCTCCGGCCGCGCCCACCCCGAGCTGGCCGAGGAAGTAGCACACCAACTGGGCGTCAGCCTGGTTCCGACCAAGGCCTTCGACTTCGCCAACGGCGAGATCTACGTCCGCTTCCAGGAGTCCGCGCGTGGCGCGGACTGCTTCCTGATGCAGTCCCACACGGCCCCCATCAACAAGTGGGTCATGGAACAGCTGATCATGATCGACGCTCTGAAGCGGGCCTCCGCCCGGAGCATCACGGTCATCGTCCCGTTCTACGGCTACGCCCGTCAGGACAAGAAGCACCGTGGCCGTGAGCCCATCTCCGCCCGTCTGATCGCCGATCTGATGAAGACGGCCGGTGCCGACCGCATCCTCACGGTCGACCTCCACACCGACCAGATCCAGGGCTTCTTCGACGGCCCGGTCGACCACCTCTTCGCGCTGCCGGTCCTCGCGGACTACGTCGCCGCCAAGGTCGACCCGTCCAAGCTGACCGTCGTCTCCCCCGACGCGGGCCGCGTCCGTGTCGCCGACCGCTGGTGCGACCGGCTCGGCGCGCCGCTGGCCATCGTCCACAAGCGCCGTGACAAGGACGTCGCCAACCAGGTCACCGTCCACGAGGTCGTCGGCAACGTCGAGGGCCGTGTCTGTGTCCTCGTCGACGACATGATCGACACCGGGGGCACCATCTGCGCCGCGGCGGACGCGCTGTACGCCAACGGCGCCGAGGACGTCATCGTCACCGCCACCCACGGTGTGCTCTCCGGCCCGGCCGCCGACCGGCTGAAGAACTCCAAGGTGAGCGAGTTCGTCCTGACGAACACGCTGCCGACGCCGGGCGAGCTGGAGCTGGACAAGATCACGGTGCTGTCGATGGCGCCGACGATCGCGCGCGCGGTGCGCGAGGTCTTCCAGGACGGCTCTGTCACGAGCCTCTTCGAGGAGCAGTTCTGATCCGCGTCAGCGAGCGGTCCTGACCCTCCTCACCGAGCGGTCCTGACCCTCGTCGGCCGAAGGGCGCGCCCCACCCGGGGCGCGCCCTTCGCGCGTCCCGGCCCCGCCGGGCCACAGGCCCCTCTCCCGCCGGGGGAGATCGATTGGGTGGGGTGGGGGGTGGATGCGTAGACTGGCGGGGTTGCTCGGCGAGGGAGGCCGCACTCCGGTGCGGCGGTCCGTTATCGACGCGCTCTTCGTAGCAGGCGCGGCCACATATGGCCGGGTAACCCCGTCCATCCGCCTCTATCGAAGGAGCGCATATGTCCGAGGTGAAGCTCACCGCCGGTACCCGTACCGAGTTCGGCAAGGGTGCCGCGCGCCGTATCCGCCGCGCCGACCTGGTTCCCGCCGTCCTCTACGGTCACGGCACCGACCCGGTCCACCTGACCCTCCCGGGTCACGAGCTGCTGCTCGCCCTGCGTACCCCGAACGTCCTGATCTCCCTGGACATCGAGGGCCGCTCCGAGCTGGCCATCCCGAAGTCGGTCCAGCGTGACCCGCTGAAGGGCTTCCTGGAGCACGTCGACCTGCTGCTGGTCAAGCGCGGCGAGAAGGTCACGGTCGAGATCCCGGTCCACACCGAGGGCGAGCTGGCCCCGGGGAACTTCCTGCTGGAGCACGTCCTGAACGCGCTGCCGGTCGAGGCCGAGGCCACCCACATCCCCGAGGCCGTCACCGTCTCGGTCGCCGGTCTTGAGGGCGGCGCCTCCGTCCTCGCCAAGGACATCACCCTCCCGAAGGGTGTCTCCCTGGCCGTGGACGCCGACGCCGTCGTCATCCAGGTCCTGGCCGCCCAGGCCGAGGAGCCGGCCGCCGAGGGTGACGCCGAGGGCGACGCCCAGGCCTGATCCGCACCGGATCTCCCGGGACCCTCACAGGTCCCCGCCGCCGTCCGTGCCCTGGGCACGGAC